>VERS01000052.1 GCA_018882545.1 Mycobacterium sp. | reverse complement strand
GCGGGGGCGCCCGCCGCATCCGGGGTGGGCGGCGCCGGCGGCGTCGGATTCGACGTGGTCTCCACCGGCGGCGCAGGCTGCGGGGCCGGACTGGGCTGTGGGGTGGGCGCGGCCAACACCGGGGGAGCCTGGCTGGGCACCGGCGGCAGAATGGACTTGACGCTGGGCGGCAGATAGTCGGTCAGCGTCTTGTAGGCCACCACCGTCAGATCGTTGATCTTCTGCACGATCGCGACGACCCCGTCCGGGTAGGTCACCGTGGTGACCTTGGTGATCGGATCGGTTTCGCAGCTCACCGCCCCGGCGCAGTCGATCCGGCCTTGCGAATCGACCACCGACTTGGGAGCCGGCGCCGCCGGGATCGCCATGGTGGTGGGGGGCGTCACCGATGCCGTGGTGGGGTCGAGTGCCGGTGCCAGCACCGTCGGGGTGGTCAGGCTCGGGGTGGACCCGGCTTCGAAAGCCGCCCGGTAGGGCGATTCCGGGACGCCGACGCCGACGGCGACGGTGCCGGGCGCGGCCACTTCCAGCAGGGCAGCCAGCTCAGAGGGATCGGTGGCGCCGTCGCCGATGGTCAGCACATCGGAGGTGATGGTGTCGAACGGGGTCAACGGGCCACCGAAACTGGCCCGGACGAATCCATCGGGAGTCTGGGCCGTCGTGGCAAGGACCAGCAGACCCGCGGCGACGCCGACGGCGGTCGCGCCGGCACGCAACCCGTCCTTGGCTCGCCGCTCCACGATTGGCCCTTCTACTCTCAGACTTTGCTAAGTCCAATCATAGTTTAGGCCACCCGCCCCCGCGGCGAACACGTGCTTTTACAGCCTTTTAACTTCGGTACCGCGCTGTGACCCCGCTCAGGTAGTGACGTTTCGGCGGCTTCCGGCGCGACGCCGTTTGCCCGGCGCCGGCTCCGCCCCGCCGGCCATGGGCTTCAGATGTCGGCTGCGCCGACTTCAACAGCGCAATCTGTGGGATTTCGCCTGCCATCCGAGGGTCGGACCGACCCCCGGATGTGTTCGCTGGGTCGGCTAGAACGGGGTCCCGTCCACCTCGTGGCCCGGTTTCTGCGCCATCAGCCCGCGGTACGCCTGTTCCACGGTGGCACCGTGGTTGACCACCGCATCGACCTCCCGGGCGATCGGCATGCTGACGCCGTACTTGTCGGCGAACTCCATGATCACGCTGGCGGCTTTGACGCCCTCGGCCACCTGGTTCATCCCGGCGGTGATCTCCTGGACCGTCTTCCCCGAGCCCAGTTCCTCGCCCACATGGCGGTTGCGGCTGCGCTTGGAGGTGCACGTGACGATCAGATCGCCCATGCCGGCCAGGCCGGAGAAGGTGTCCCGCTGTCCGCCGATGGCCTCGCCCATTTTGGACATCTCGCGCACCGCGCGGCTCATCACCATCGCGCGGGTGTTCTCGCCGATACCCAGCGAGTAGCCCATGCCCACGGCGATGGCATAGACGTTCTTGAGCGCCCCGGCGATCTCGACGCCGGTCACGTCGTCGCTGGTGTACGTGCGGAACCGGCTGGTCCGGAACATGCTCGCCAGGTTGGCGGCCAGGTTGCGGTCGGGCATGGCCAGCACGGCTGCCGCGGCGTAGCCCTCGGCGACCTCCCGGGCGATGTTGGGCCCGGCCAGGATGCCGGCCGGGTGACCCGGCAGCACCTCTTCGACAATCTGGCTCATCCGCATGTTGGTGCCCTGCTCAAGGCCTTTGACCAGGCTCACGACCGGCACCCATGGCCGGAGCTCCTTGGCCAGTTCGATCAGGACGCTTCGGAACCCGTGCGAGGGGACGCCCATCACGATGACGTCGGCGCAGTTGGCTGCCTCGGCGAAATCGGTTGTGGCACGCAGCTTTTCGGGTAGCTCGACTTCCTCGCCCAGGTACTCGGAGTTCCGGTGGTTGTTATTGATGTCCGCAGCGGTGTCGGCCGAGCGAACCCACTGCAAGGTAGGAGCCCGGCGGGCACAGATGGACGCTACGGTGGTGCCCCATGAGCCCCCGCCGAGCACGACGACTTGCGGTTCGCGGCGATCAGTTGTCATGACCTAGAAGTTAGTGGCCGCGGCGGGGATTTAACGTCGAGTTGGGCAACTGGGACCCTGCCGAACACCATCTCCTCGTCGATCTTGTCCAGAAAGCGGTAGTCGAAGGCGTCGGCGAAGAAGTCCTGGCGCACCACCCACGGTCGGCGGGTGCCCGATTTGGGCAGGGCGCTCAGATTGCGCTTGACGTATCCGGCCTGCAGGTCCCAGGTGGGCTTCTCGGCGATCGCAGCGCCGCCCAGATGGGGATAGGCGTGGGTGTAGCCGTGTTCGTCCATGTGGTCGAGCAGTTTCACAGCGGCCCGGGCGGTCATATCGGCGCGCAGCGTCCAGGAGGCGTTGGTGTAGCCGATGCACCAGAACAGGTTCGGTACGTCGTCGAGCATATGCGCCTTGTAGGAGAACCGATCCTGTGGCTTGACCTCGGTGCCGTCGACCATGACCCGAACGCCGCCGAGGGCCTGCAACTGCAGGCCGGTGGCCTTGACGATGATGTCGGCGTCCAGGTGGCGACCGGAGGTCAGGGCCACCCCCGTCTGGTCGATGTGGTCGATGCGGTCGGTGACCACATCGAGGCGGCCCCGGCTGATCTCCTCGAAGACGTCGCCGTCGGCCACCAGGCACATCCGTTCGTCCCAGGGCTTGTAGCGGGGCTTGAAGTCGACGTCCACCGGGTAGCCGGCTGGGAGTCTGCGGACGTTCTGCCAGCGGACGTATTTGCGCACCGACTCGGGGAACGTCCGCGCGATCACCCACAGAACCTTTTCGAAACTCATAGCCCACGCTCGAATAGCGTTGTAGGAGAGCCTGTTCGGCGTCAGAGTGCGCAGAGCGGAAAAGGCCCGGTTGACCCGCTGCATCGGAAACAGGTAGCTCGGTGAGCGCTGCAGCATGGTGACGTGTCTGGCCTTGCGGGCCAGCGCGGGCACCAGTGAGACAGCGGTTGCGCCGGAGCCGATGACCACCACGTTCTTCCCCGCGTAGTCGAGATCGTCTGGCCAGTGCTGGGCGTGGACCACCCGTCCGGCGAAGCTTTCGATGCCCGGCAAGTCCGGGGAGTAGGGCTCGTCGTAGTTGTAGTAGCCGGAGCCGAAGAACACGAACCGGCTGCGGTAGGTCTTTTCGACGCCGTCCTCGGTGACGCGGGTCGTCCAGGTGTCATCGGCGGAGTTCCACTCGACCGAGCGCACGTGGGTGCGAAAGCGGATGTGCGGGTAGATGCCGTGCTTGCGGGCGGCGTTGTCCATGTAGTCGCGGATCTGATCACCGTCGGCGACGTATTCCTTGCCGCGCCACGGCTCCCAGGACCAGCTCAGAGCGAAGATCGAGGAATCGGAGCGAACACCCGGATAGCGGAACAGGTCCCAGGTCCCGCCGATGCGCTCGCGGCGCTCCAGGACCACGTAACTGGTGGGCGACTCGCGCCTGCCGAGGTGGTAGGCCGCGCCGATACCGGAGATGCCGGCGCCGACGATGACGACGTCGTAGGTGCGTTCGTTGCTCATCGCGGGGCGGTGAGCGGTGTCCTGGGTAGCCGTCATGGAACCACTCTAGGCATCCGCCGGTTGGTCGGCCAGCGTGGTTCGGCGGCTTGAAAAACCTCAGCGGTAGTTGACGAACTGCAGTGCCACCTCGAGATCGGCGCCCTTGAGCAAAGCGATCACGGCCTGCAGATCGTCGCGGCTCTTGGAGGTCACCCGAACCTCGTCGCCCTGGATCTGGGTCTTGACGTTCTTGGGCCCCTCGTCGCGTATGAGCTTGGTGATCTTCTTGGCGTGCTCGCTGCTGATGCCCTGCTTGAGGGTGCCGCTGACCTTGTAGGTCTTCCCGGAGGCCTGCGGGTCCCCGGCGTCGAAGGCCTTCATCGAGATGTCGCGGCGGACCAGTTTCTCCTTGAAGACGTCGACGGCTGCTTTGGCCCGTTCCTCGGTGGAGGAGACGATCTCGATGACCTCCTCGCCCTTCCAGGCGATGGAGGTGTCGGTGCCCCGGAAGTCGAACCGGGTGGCCAGTTCCTTGGCCGCCTGGTTGAGTGCGTTGTCGACCTCCTGGCGGTCGACCTTGCTGACGATGTCGAAGCTGGAATCAGCCACGGAGTGCCTCCTCGGTACGGGCCGGGGACCGGGTCGGTTTGGGTCTGGGATACATCCTCGTTGTACCCTGCTACTCGCACGGAGGCGGGGTATTCCGACTCCGGTGCGCCCGGCAGGTTGCCCGAGCGGCCAATGGGAGCGGACTGTAAATCCGTCGGCGAAAGCCTACACAGGTTCGAATCCTGTACCTGCCACGTTGTTCGCGTCTACGGCTTCATCTCGTAGGCGCCACTGTAGGACAGCACCTCCGAGACGAACCCGTCCTCGGCGTCGGCCTGGATGCGCGGCTTGCGCACGATCCCGAGTGCGGCCGTGCTCTGGGCATCGCTCGCCGAGGCCTGCCCGTGCAGGGCCACCGCCTGGTCGGCCATGTCCTGAACGAACACCGCGAAGATGCGGTCCAGATGCGCCTCGGTGAGGTCGGACAGGTCGCTGACCGAGCCGGGCCGGGTCTGGCCGCCGTCGATCGCCAACGCCGCCGACTCCAAAATCAGCTGGGCATAGACGATCTGGGTGAACAGCTGCCCGAGAATCTGCAGATAGTCGAGATCCTTCTGCTGGGCTTCGGTGGGCGGGGCGGTCAGCACCAGTTGGGTGAACGCGTCGATCTGCTGGCGGAAGGTCGCCACATTGGGCAGGTGGGCGAAGCGGTCGAAGGCCGGGCGCCAGTCGCCGAATCCGATCGTGCCCAGCCCCTTGGCGGGACCCTGGTGGAACAGGTAGGCGTCATCGCCGGCGTCCTGACGCACCGGGATCACCGGATAGTCCTGGGCGCCCCCGTGGGCGGCGCCCAGGTAGCGCGGCATGAACTTGAGGACCAGGGCGATGTTGACGTGGACGGTGCCCTCCAGTTTCGGCAGCGCCCTGATGTCGCTGGCGGCCCGGCTGAAGTAGGTGTCGCGTTCGAATCCGCGGGCGGCGATGACATCCCAGAGCAGGTCGATCACCCGTTCGCCCTCGCTGGTCACCTTGGCCTTGGTGATCGGGTTGAACAGCAGGAAGCGGCGGTCGTCCTCGCTGGCGCAGCGGAAGTAGTCGGTCGAGCGGGCCGCGAAGATCTTCATCGCCACCAGGCGGGCGTAGGCGTCGGCGAGCATCCGGCGCACGTGCGGGAAATCGGTGACCCGGTTGCCGTAGAGGATCCGGTTGTTGGCGTGGGTCACCGCCTCGTAGAACGAGTGCTCGCAGATGCCGATGCTGGCCCAGCCGAGGTTGACCTTGCCGACGTTGACCGTCGCCAGGGCAGCGTCCCAGGCGGGTTTGCCGATGTGCAGGATGTCGGCCTGGGCCACCGGGTAGCCGTGCAGGTGGAAGGCCGCCACGAACATCTGTCCGGCGACCACGTTCTTGATCAGTTCGTAGCGCTCATGGCTGGGGTCGACGAGGAAGAACACGTACTCGCCGGGGTGCTCGGGATCGTCGTCGGCGAACTTGCCGAACACACTGAGGCGCCCTGCGGCGTTGCCGTTGCCGATGTACCACTTGCCCCCGCTGGCGGTGAAGCCGCCGTCGCCGGCGCGGGTCAGGATCATGTCCGAGGAGTAGATGTCGGCGCCGTGTTCGCGCTCGGAGAGCCCGAAGCCGAAGATGTGGCCGTCCTTGAGCAGCCCGGCGACGCGCCGCCGGGCCTCCTCGTTGCCGCTCAACCACACCGGGCCCAGGCCCAGCACCGAGACCTGCCAGGCGTACCAGTGTGCCAGCGAGTAGAAACCCAGGATCTCGTTGAGTTCGTTGATCCGGGCCAGGTCCCAGCGGGCGTCGTCGTTGCCGACGAGTCGGCCGACCTCGGCAGGGGTCGCGAAGGTCGCGAAGATCTCCTGCTCGGCCACCAGTCGCAGGAAGTCGGCGTACCACTCCCCGGAGTAGTACTCCTCCTTGTTGCGGGCCAGACCCTTGGTCTCGAAGAAGTCGACCAATGCCATCAGTTGCCGGCGGGTGGCCTCGTCGAACGACGTCGGGTCATAGGTTCCGGGATTGAACAGCAAAGACATCGCCCCTCCAGGTCTGGCGGTGAAATCGTCGGCTCTCAGGGTAAATCCCCGCGGGGGTGCTTGGATAATCGGCGTGGAACGTCTCTTCAACACCATCCTGGCCCTCAAGGAGCGCGGACTGCTGCCCGACGCGGTGATGCGGGCCCTGGTCCGGGTCATGTGCGCCCAGTGGGTCAAGACCTTCGAATGCGGCGGTGACCTGGATAAGCAGGCCTCCTACAAGAAGAAGTACTTCGAGAAACTGCGCGCCAGCGCCGGGGCACTGCACCAGGACGACGCCAACGTTCAGCACTACGAGGTGCCCACCGGCTTCTTCCACCTGATGCTGGGGCCCTACCTGAAGTACTCCTGCTGCGAGTTCCCGCAGGCGTCGACCACCCTGGCCGAGGCCGAGGTGGCGATGTTGCACACCTTCCTCGAAGACCGCCTGGGACTCAGCGGGCTCGCCGCGGCCAAGGGCGGGCTCCGGCTGCTCGACCTGGGCTGCGGCTGGGGTTCGCACGGCGGTTACGTCCTGGAGAACTACCCGGACGTCCACGTGACGTTCCTGTCCAACAGCGCCACCCAGCAGGACTACATCAGGTCCAGGAACGCCGCGCACGCAGACCGATTCGACTGCGTCAAAGCCGACGCCAGCGCCTTCGATGATCCGCAGTTCCGCGCCGCCTTCGACGTCATCGTGTCCTGCGAGATGCTCGAGCACATGAAGAACTACGACATGGTGCTGGCCAAGGTGAGCTCGTGGCTCAAGCCCGACGGTCGGATGATGGTGCAGATACTGGGAAACCGTCGCTTCGCCTACGACTTCAAGACCACCGACTGGATGGGCAAGTACTTCTTCGCCGGGGGCACCATGCCCAGCCGGGATCTGTTCGAAAACTTCCTACCGGCGGACCTGCACCAGTCCCGGGTCTGGGACGTCAACGGGCGCGAATACAGCAAGACCCTCGACGCCTGGCTGGACCGGTTGGACGCCAACAGGGACCAGTGTCTGCAGGCCCTGCAGGGTGGGCCGACGACGGCGCCGGTCGCCCTGGAGCGCTGGCGGATGTTCCTGCTGTTCTGCTCGGAAGTCTTCGGCTACCGCGGGGGAACGGAGTGGATGGTGTTCCACTACCTGTTTCAGAAGACGCCGGTTCTCGCCGAAAGTAGCACCGCCGGAACGTAATTTGTCCCACCCGGCGCAACGGCGCCTACTGGGTGTCGGAGAACACCGGATTCTGCACCGGTGCGGCGTTGTCCTCCTGCTTGATTGCGACGGAGTCCGATTGCGCCAGGTGTGAGAAGAGCGAAGAGTGCTGCGAAGCTGGGTCGGAAGCGGGATGCGAAGTGCCATTGTCTTCCAAGGAAGTTTCTTTCATAAGTCCAGACGGAGTTGGCCGGAGCAGTTCTCCGGAGTGGTTTTTGAGTGGCGAAGGCCCCGAACCGAACCCTACACCCACCCCGGCGCGGTTCGGCCGGACTGACCCGCCGGCGGTCCTACGATCAGACCAACGATTCCGGCAGGAGGAGGTGCGGGCGTGGCGATCCTGCTGCCCGAGCAGCCGAGGCTGGCCAACGCCGCCGAGCGGCGGGTATGGCGGGCCCTGGCCGATCAACTCGCCGACGGTGACCTCCTGGCCGCCGGCCAGCGCGTCACCGACCACCTCAAGGACCACGAGATCGACTTCCTGGTCGCCATCGAGGGCGCCGGCATCGTCAGCGTGGAGGTCAAGGGCGGCGAGGTCTGGCACGACGGCCAGACCTGGTGGCAGAAACGCGGGGGCCGCGCGCACACCATCGAACCGGTTCGCCAGGCCCGTGAGGCGTGCTACGCGCTGCGCGACTTCGTCGAGGCCGACCCGCGCTGGACGCAGGGCCGGCTGCGCTGGGACCACGTCATCGTGCTGCCCAATAGCGCCCTGTCGCAGGACTTCGATCTCCCCGACTGCCCGCGGTGGAAGGTGGTCGACCGCGACGAAATCGAATCGCTGGTAGATCGACTGAAAAGTGTTCTGGTTCAACAGGAATTGGAACGACCGCTGTTGACCGCTGTCGGCATCGACCAGCTCCGCACCGCATTGGGCGGACGGGGCCTGCCGCAGCGTGACGTCGTCGCGCGGGCATTGGAGAACGAGGACGCCGCCGACATCCTCAACCAGCAACAGGCCGTCATCCTCAGCTCGATCCAACTGCTGCCCCGGGTCGAGATTCGCGGCGGGGCGGGCAGCGGCAAGACCTTTCTGGCCCTCGAGCAGGCCCGCCGGCTGGCCATCGGGGGTCAGCGGGTGGCGCTGATCTGCTACTCCCACGGACTGGCGTCCTACCTCAAGCGGATCACCTCGGGCTGGAAGCGCCGCCACCAACCCGCCTACGTCGGGGAGTTCCACAGCCTGGGCATCCAATGGGGCGCCCCCGAGGGGCCCGACGAGAATGAGCGCACCAGGGAGACCTCCCAGTTCTTCGAGCACGACCTGCCCGCGACCATGCTTGAACTGGCAGCCGCGCTGCCGGAGGGGCAGCGCTTCGACGCGATCGTCATCGACGAGGCCCAGGATTTCGCCGACAGCTGGTGGGACCCCGTCCTGGCGGCGCTGCGCGACCC
>VERS01000651.1 GCA_018882545.1 Mycobacterium sp. | reverse complement strand
ACGGTGTGGAGTACCGGGTCCGCACTTTCTCGGTGGGCGGGGCCTCGATCGCACTCGGGGCGCCGACCGCCGAGACCCAGCGGCGGATCGCCGAACTGCACTGGCGCGTGGTGGGAATCTGCACCGGGGTCATCGTCGGCACGGTGGTGATCGGATGGTTCTTCTCGCTGATCATGATCGACCCCTTCCGGCTGCTGGCACAGCAGGCCCGCGCCATCAACGCCCAGTCCAAACCCGACGAGGTGCACGTCCGCGGAGTTCGCGAGGCGGTGGAGATCGGCGAAGCGGTCGAGGGCATGCTGGCGCGGATCGGAGACGAGCAGGCGAGAACCAAAGCGGCCCTCGAATCGGCACGCGATTTCGCCGCAGTGGCCTCACACGAGTTGCGCACACCGCTGACGGCCATGCGCACCAACCTCGAAGTGCTGTCCACCCTCGACCTCGGTGACGAGCAGCGCAAGGAGGTCATCTCGGACACCATCCGAACCCAGAGCCGCATCGAGGCGACCCTGACCGCACTGGAACGCCTCGCCCAGGGCGAACTGACCACCACCGACGATTTCGTATCCTTCGACATCACCGAACTGCTCGACCGCGCGGCCCATGACGCCGAGCGCACGTATCCCAATCTTTCCGTCGCGCTCGTACCTTCACCGGCGGTGTCGATGGTGGGTCTGCCGGCGGGTTTGCGCCTGGTCATCGACAACGCGATTGCCAACGCCGTCCGCCACGGCGGCGCCACGGAAGTCCTTCTCGCCGTTAATGATTCGCCGGATGCACTGGAGATCACGGTGGACGACAACGGCAGCGGTGTTCCCCAGACAGAACGTGTCAAGGTGTTCGAACGCTTCGAACGTGGTTCCAAGGTCATCCACTCAGGCTCCGGACTGGGCCTTGCCCTGGTTGCTCAACAAGCTGAATTACACCGCGGCACCGCGTCTTTGGATGTCAGTCCGTTGGGCGGCGCGAGGCTGGCGCTGCATCTGGCCGCCAACACCGGCTAGGAACCGGCTTCCAGATTCTGCAGCCGGACGTGGCCGCGGGCGATCAGCCGGCCCTGTTCGTCGCGGATTGTCACCAGCCACAATTGCTGCCGGCGGCCGCGGTGCACCGGTTCGGAGATCCCGTAGGCGGTGCCTGCGGTGACCGCCCGCAGGAAGTCGGTGTTGTTGTTGACTCCGACCACGTTGCCGCCGCCGTTGGCCGAGAGCCAGACATAGGCCGAAACGCTGGCCAGGGACTCCACCATCGAGCACCACACTCCCCCGTGCACGATGCCCATCGGCTGCAGGAGGGTCGGTTTGACCGTCAGTTCGGCCCTGACCCCGTCCGGAGTCACCTCGGTGTAGGTCAAGCCGATCTCGGCGTCGAAGGGGGCGGACAGCTCGGGGTTGGTCTCGCGTTGCACGTCCTTGTGTCTACACGGTCGGAAAGGAACTTTCCGGGCCGCAGCCGAGTTAACAAAAGGTTCCGGGGACGACGACCGGCCCGGCCGGGCGTACTCTCGAGCAGCGAGGAGACGACGAGAACATGGCAAGGCTGACTGGGCTGGGGGACCTGGAGCGCGCCGTGATGGATCACCTGTGGGCCGCCCGGGAGCCACAGACGGTGCGCCAGGTGCACCAGGGCCTGCGAACCCAGCGCGACCTCGCCTACACCACCGTGATGACCGTGCTGCAGCGGCTGGCCCGCAAGACCCTCGTGGTGCAGATCCGCGACGGCCGCGCCCACCGCTACGTCCCGACCCACGGCCGTGACGAGGTAGTCGCCGGCCTGATGGTCGACGCCCTGGCTCAGGCCGCCGACTCCGGTGACCGGCGGTCTGCCCTGATGCACTTCGTCGAACGGGTGGGTGCCGACGAAGCCGATGCACTGCGCCGGGCCCTGGCTGACCTGGAGGCCAAACCCCGACTCCGCTAGCGGCCGCCCGTCACCTGGGGGAGACTGTCTGGCGTGTCAGCGTTGGCCTTCACCCTTCTGGCGCTCGGGCTCGCCGGTCCGGTTCCGGCGCTGCTGGCC
>VERS01000650.1 GCA_018882545.1 Mycobacterium sp. | reverse complement strand
CTGCGCTGGCTCCGGCCGGCTACACCCTGGCCACCGACGTCGCCGAGTGGCTGGTGCGCCAGGGCGTGTCATTCCGGGCGGCGCATGAGGCGGCCGGAGCTGCGGTCCGATTGGCCGAGGCGCGCGGGGTGGGTCTGGCCGAGCTCACCGATGACGAACTGGCCGGGATCAGCGACCAACTGACTCCGGAGGTTCGCCGAGTACTGACGGTGGCGGGGTCGGTCTCGGCCCGTGATGCGCGGGGCGGCACCGCGCCCGGGCAGGTGGCCCGCCAACTGGACGGCGTCCGGGCTGCGGTCTCGGCGCTGAGGTCGGCGCTCGCGGTGACCGATCGGCCCTCAGCGACCTGACTCGACCCGCTCGGAGAGTTCCAGCCACCTGTTCTCGGTGTCGGCGAGCTCGCCCTCCAGCGTGCGCAACTCGGCGCTGAGCCGGCCGACTCCGACGTGGTCGGACTGATCGTGCTCAGCGAGTTCGACGTGTTTGGCGTTGATCCGCTCGGTCAGTTTCGCGATGGCCCGGTCCAGGCCGACGATCTCTTTCTGGGCGTTGCGCAACGCCGCACCGGACAGTGCCCCAGCTGGTTCGGACCCGGCCCTGCGCGGTTGGCTCGCGGCACCGGTCTGCCGGCCTGCTGCGATTCGCAGATACTCATCGACCCCGCCGGGCAGGTGCCGGAGGTGACCGTCGAGGATCGCGTACTGCTGGTCGGTGACCCGCTCCAACAGGTATCGGTCATGGGACACCACGATCAGCGTTCCGGGCCAGGAGTCCAGCAGATCCTCGGTGGCCGAGAGCATGTCGATGTCGACGTCATTGGTCGGCTCATCGAGGATCAGCACATTCGGTTCATCGAGCAGGGTCAGCATGAGTTGCAGGCGCCGGCGCTGGCCGCCGGAGAGATCACCCACCCGGGCCGAAAACTGATCCCGGCGAAATCCCAAGCGCTCCAACAACTGTGCCGGGGTGAGCTCCTTGCCCTCGACCGGGTACCCGGCCTTGAGGCGTCCGAGGACCTCGCGCACCAGGTCGTCGGCGAGTTCGGTCAGCCGACCGGCCTGTTGGTCCAGCATCGCCAGGCGCACCGTCTTGCCGCGCTTGACCCGGCCGTGATCGGGAACGACGGTGCCGGCGATCAGGCCCAGCAGCGTCGACTTCCCCGCGCCGTTGGCCCCCACGATTCCCGTGCGCTCCCCGGGTGCAATCCGCCACTCGACGTTCCGAAGGACCGACCGCCCGTCGAAGCCCACCGATACGTCCAGCAAGTCGACCACGTCCTTGCCCAGCCTGGCGGTGGCCAGTTTGGCCAACTCGACGGTGTTGCGGATCGCCGGTACATCGGCGATGAGTTGATTAGCCGCCTCGATGCGGAACTTCGGTTTGGAGGTGCGCGCGGGTGCGCCCCGGCGCAGCCAGGCCAGTTCCTTGCGCATCAGGTTCTGCCGTTTGGCCTCGGTCGCGGCGGCGATCCGGTCGCGTTCCACGCGTTGCAGAACGTAGGCGGCGTATCCGCCGTCGAACGGTTCCACCTGCCCGTCGTGAACCTCCCAGGTCGTCGTTGCCACCTCGTCGAGGAACCACCGGTCGTGGGTGACCACCAGCAGGCCGCCGGCGCCGCGGGACCAGCGGCCCTGGAAATGTTCGGCCAGCCAGGTGATGCCCTCCACGTCGAGATGGTTGGTGGGTTCGTCCAGGGCGATGACGTCCCAGTCGCCGATCAGCAGCGCCGCCAGTTCGACGCGGCGGCGCTGCCCTCCGGAGAGCGTCCCGACCTTCGCCTGCCAGTCCAGGTCGGAGACCAGGCCTGCCACCACGTCGCGAACCCGGGCATCGCCGGCCCACTCGTGCTCGGGGCGCTCACCCACCAGCTCCCGGCCGACGCGGTCCGCCGACTCGAGGGTGTCTGCCTGTTCGAGGGCGGCCACCCGCAGCCCGCCGCGCCGGGTCACCCGCCCGGAATCGGGCTTGATCTGCCCGGTAAGCATGCCCAGCAGGCTGGACTTGCCGTCGCCGTTGCGCCCCAC
>VERS01000649.1 GCA_018882545.1 Mycobacterium sp. | reverse complement strand
ACGCGGCACTGCGGGCTCCACTGCGGCATCTTGCTGACGTCGGACACCAGGCTCCAGACCTTGCTCACTGGAGCGTTGATCTCGATCTCTGCCTGAAGGACGGGTGCTGCCATGGCGTTCTCCTTAGTGGTGGTTCGGTTCAGTGGTAGTGCGGTTCCAGACCGGTCTGTGCACCGCGCGCACCCCGGCGGGCAGCCGAACGCTGCCAGAGGAAGATCGTCGTCCCGAGCACTCCGACGCCCAAGCCGGCGACAGTCACCGGACGCCAGGTATGCATTGCCGGGACCGTGAATGCACACGCCGCCGCCACCGCCCACAGCACTGCGCCCGCGATCACCACGGGTTGCGGATCGGTCAGCGCGGCAGGCAGAGCCGGCGGCTCGGGAGCCTTCGGTTCAGGCTCGGACGAATCGGACATGGACACTGCCGCTACCTTAACGCCGTGACCCGTGCGCATACTCCCGTGGTCATCGACATCACCGATCCCGCCGACCCGAGGGTGGACGACTTCCGCGACCTCAACAGCGTGGACCGCCGCCCCGACCTACCGAGCGGTAAAGGCCTGGTGATCGCCGAGGGGGTGCTGGTGGTGAAGCGCATGCTGGCCTCCCGCTACATCCCGCACGCCTGCCTGGGTACCGACCGGCGATTGGCGGAACTCCGCGCCGCAGGTGCCCTGGCCGGGGCCGCCGCCCCGTTCTACCGGGTCTCGCCCGAGGTGATGGCCGACGTGGTGGGTTTCCACCTCAACCGTGGTGTGCTCGCTGCGGCACGGCGGCCGCCGGAACTGCGACTCGCCGAGGTTCTGGCTGACGCCGGAACCGTGGCGGTCCTCGAGGGTGTCAACGACCACGAGAACCTCGGCTCGATCTTCCGCAACGCCGCCGGCCTGGGCGTCGATGCGGTCGTCGTCGGTGCCGGTTGCGCCGATCCGCTCTATCGGCGGGCGGTGCGGGTGTCCATGGGTCATGTCCTGCGGGTGCCCTTCGCCAGGGCTGCTGACTGGCCGGGGGATATCGACGTGTTGCGCGCCAACGGCTTTCGGTTGTTGGCGATGACCCCGGACGGCCAGGCACGGCTGCTGGCCGAGGTGATGGCGGGCCTGGGCGGAGAGAAGGTCGCGATAGCGGTCGGGGCTGAGGGTCCCGGACTGACCGCGGCGGTGCTGCGGGCGGCCGACGCCAGGGTCCGGATCCCGATGTCGCGGGGTACCGACTCGCTCAACGTCGCAACCGCGGCGGCTCTGGCGTTCTACGAGCGGGTCCGCTGCAGCGGGAGCTCCTGAGCAGTCGCCGGAATCAGCGCGGCGGGGGCAAGCCGGCCAGTGCGTCAGGCGATAACCTGACCGAGTGTCCGAGGAGTCGACCCCGTGGGGGACCGGCCTTACGGTCGCGGCGTTCGTCGCGGCGGTGGTGGCCGCGGCGATCGTCGTGCTGAGCCTGGGTATGACGCGGGTCCATCCGGCTCTGTCGCTGGCGCTGAACCTGGTGGCGGTCGGCGGCCTGGCACCCACGCTCTGGGACTGGCGGAGGAGGCCGGTGCGCCGCTGGTTCGTCTTGGGCGCGGCCGCGGGGGTTGCGGTCGGATGGACCGCGACGTTGGCGCTTACCCTCGGCTGAGGCCTGGGATCTCAGCGTTCGCCGCTGGTCCGCACCCCGAGCAAGACGTCTTCCCAGGCCGGAATGACCGGCTTGCGGGCCGACCGCTTGTTGGGGACCGGCTTGGGTGCGACCTCGCGGGGTGGGGCCGGCTGGGGTGGAACCGCGATGTCCGACGGTTCGGTCGCCGCCGAGCCGGTCAGGGTGGCCGTAATTGCGAATTGGTCAGGCTCGGAGTGCAATTGGGCGGGGACATCGAATTCCAGTTGCGCCACCGCGGCGACGGGACGGAGCGGGCGCTCGAACTCGGGGTCGATGAGCGCGCTGGCCTCCTCGTCCAAAGCGGTGACGGTGCCGCCGTGCGCACCCGGGCTGAACCGGAAGTGCGCGACGTTCTCCGAGAGACCGGCCTGCCACTCCATCCGCACC
>VERS01000648.1 GCA_018882545.1 Mycobacterium sp. | reverse complement strand
GCGTAGTACTGCTCGGTGTAGTCCCGCACCATGCGGGAGGCCAGCACCTTCGGCCCCAGCGACTGCAGCGTGTGCCGCACCATCTCCACCCACCGGCCGGGCACCCCGTTGTCGTCACGGTCGTAGAACTTGGGGGCCACCGCGTTCTGCAGCAGGTCGTAGAGCGCGGCCGATTCCAGGTCGTCGCGGCGCTGTTCGCTGACGACTTCGGCGCTGGGGATCTCCCAGCCGTTCTCGCCGTCGAACCACTCATCCCACCAGCCGTCCCGGATCGACAGGTTCAGCCCGCCGTTGAGGGCACTCTTCATCCCGGAGGTACCGCACGCCTCCAGTGGGCGCAGCGGATTGTTCAGCCAGACGTCGCAGCCCCAGTACAGCAGTCGCGCCATCGACATGTCGTAGTCCGGCAGAAAGGCGATGCGGTGGCGAACCTCGGGCCGGTCGGCGAAGCGGACGATCTGCTGGATCAGCGTCTTGCCGGCGTCGTCGGCGGGGTGCGACTTGCCGGCCACAACCAACTGAATCGGCCTGCTCTCGTCGAGCAGCAGCGCTTCCAGTCGCGCCGGGTCACGCAGCATCAGCGTCAGGCGCTTATAGGTCGGCACCCGGCGAGCGAACCCGACCGTGAGCACACCCGGATCGAATGCCGTTGCAATCCAACCTAGTTCGGCTTCGATCGCGCCGCGCTCCAACCAGGACTTCCGTAGCCGGCGACGCACGTCCTCAACGAGTTTGGTGCGCAGCTGGCAGCGGATCCACCAGATATGGCCGGTGTCGACCTGATTAAGACGCTGCCATTCGGTCGGCTCGCGCAGCACTTCCTCGGAGCCGGCCAGGTCCCGGGCCAGGTCCAGCCACTCCGGGGCCGCCCAGGTCGGCCCGTGCACCCCGTTGGTGATCGACCCGATCGGCACCTCCTCGGCGTCGAAACCGGGCCACAGTTCGTCGAACATGGCCCGGCTGACCCGGCCGTGCAGCTGAGAGACCCCGTTGGAGCGTTGCGCCAGCCGCAGACCCATATGGGCCATGTTGAATTTGTCCGGGTCGGACTCGGCACCGAACCGCAACACCCGTTCCACCGGCACGCCGGGCACCAGCGCGGGCTGGTCACCGAAGTAGCGCTCCACCAGTTCCCGCGGGAACCGGTCGATGCCGGCCGGGACCGGGGTGTGGGTGGTGAACACCGTGCTGGCCCGCACGATGGCCAGGGCAGTGTCGAAGTCCAGTCCGTCGGCCTGGACGTACTCGCGGATGCGTTCCAGGCCGAGGAAGCCGGCGTGCCCCTCGTTCATGTGGAAGACATCGGGGTTGGGGATGCCCTCGATGGCGGTGTAGGCGCGGATCGCGCGGACCCCGCCGATGCCGGCCAGTAACTCCTGTTTCATCCGGTGTTCCTGATCACCGCCGTACAGCCGGTCGGTGACGTGACGCATATCGTGGTCGTTCTCGGGGATGTCGGAGTCCAACAGCAGCAACGGGACTCGTCCGACCTGGGCAACCCAGATCCGCGCCCGCAGCACCCGCGACTCCGGCATGGGCAACTCGATCAGGACCGGGTCGCCGTCCCGGGTCAGCAGGCGCAGCGGCAGTCCCTGCGGATCCAGCGCCGGGTAGTTCTCGTGCTGCCAGCCGTCGACGGTCAACGACTGTCGGAAGTACCCCGACCGGTAGTTCAGGCCCACTCCGATCAGCGGCAGGCCCAGATCCGAAGCCGCCTTGAGGTGATCGCCGGCCAGGATGCCCAGACCGCCGGAGTAGATCGGGAGCACCTCGGCGACCCCGAACTCCATCGAGAAATACCCGATGCCGGTGGGCAACACGGATTCCCCGCGCTGCAGTTCCTGGTACCAGAGCGGCTTGGTCAGATACTCGTGCAGATCCGCCGACAGCCGATCCAGCCGATCGGTGAACTCGGAATCCTCGGCCAGGGCGTCCAACCGGGCCGGGCTGACCTCGCCGGGCAGCGCCACCGGGTCACGCCCGATGCGGGCCCACAGTTGCGGGTCGATACTGGCGAACAGGTCTTGGCT
>VERS01000647.1 GCA_018882545.1 Mycobacterium sp. | reverse complement strand
AGTGGATGTCGCGCTCCCAGACCTGGGTCTACAAGAAGACCGACGGCAGGATCGGCGGCAAGTTCCTCCAGGGCGCGCCGGTGGCGCTACTGACCACGACCGGCCGCAAGTCCGGCGAACCGCGGGTGAGCCCACTGCTGTATCTGCGCGAGGGCAACCGGATCGTCCTGATCGCCTCGAAGGGCGGCGCCGCCGCCCACCCGCTGTGGTACCTCAACCTCAAGGCCAACCCGGCGGTGTCCGTACAGATCAAAGACGAAGTCCTGCGCCTCACCGCCCGGGACGCCACGGCCGAGGAACGGGCGCACTACTGGCCGAAGATGGCGGCGATGTACACCAGCTTCGATGACTACCAGTCGTGGACCGACCGGGTGATCCCGCTGGTGATCTGCGATCCTTAACCGCCGACCGTAGCGCTGGAGCAACCCGCGGCGTCCAGCGCCGCCCAGACGTAACGCTCGGCGGGTGGTCAGGCCCCGTAGACCGGCACCGGCGGACGGCCCTGCGCCAACAGGCTGCGCACCACCGGGCCGAGTTCCCCGGGTTCCCAGCGCGCACCCTTGTCGACCTCGACCCCGTGCTGCCACCCCTCGGCCGCCCGGATGACGCCGCCTTCGACCTCGAAGACCCGGCCGGTGACGTCGCCCGACTCCGCACTGCCCAGCCAGACCACCAGTGGCGAGATGTTCTCCGGCGCCATGGCGTCAAAACCGTTGTCCGGCTTGGCCATCATCTCGGCGAACACCGTCTCGGTCATGCGTGTGCGCGCCGACGGGGCGATCGCGTTGACCGTCACCCCGTAGCGGCCCATCTCCGCGGCGGCCACCAGGGTGAGTGCGGCGATGCCGGCTTTGGCGGCGCTGTAATTGCCCTGCCCGACACTGCCCTGCAGTCCGGCGCCGGAACTGGTGTTGATGATCCGGGCGTCAACCTGTTCACCCGCCTTGGACAGCGCCCGCCAGTGCGCAGCGGCGTGCCGCATGGTGGCGAAGTGCCCCTTGAGGTGGACGGCGATGACGGCGTCGAACTCCGCCTCACTGGTGTTGGCGATCATCCGGTCCCGGACGATTCCGGCGTTGTTGACCAGCACGTCGAGGCGCCCGTATTCGTCGACGGCGGTCTGGATCAGCCCGGCGGCTTCATTCCAGTCGGCCACATTGGCCCCGCTGGGGACGGCTTGCCCACCAGCGGAGCGGATTTCCTCGACGACGGCCTGCGCAGCGCTTCCCCCACCGGCCGGGGATCCGTCGAGGCCGACCCCGATGTCGTTGACCACCAGGCGGGCTCCCTCGGCGGCGAAAGCGACGGCGTGCGCCCGCCCGATACCGCCGCCGGCTCCGGTGACGATCACCACCCGTCCGTCAAGCAACCCCATCGGCGCGTCTCCCTACTTGTTGGCACTGGATGCGGACAGATACGGCGGCGCCTCGCCGCCGCCGTGCACCGGCAGCGTCGCCCCGCTGATATAGGACGCGGCATCTGAGGCCAGGAAGGCTGCTGCCCAACCGATCTCGTCAGGCCGGGCCAGGCGACCCAACGGAACGGTGGCTGACACCGCCGCCTGCGAATCGCTGTCTCCGTAGAACAGTTCGGCCTGCTCGGTAGCCACCATCCCGGCTGCCACCGCGTTGACCCGCACCTTCGGCGCCCACTCCACCGCGAGCGTCGCCGTCAGGCTGTCCACCCCGGCCTTGGCCGCCCCGTAGGCCGCGGTGCCCGGCGACGGGCGCCGCCCACTGACACTGGAGACCGAGACGATCGACCCGCCGGAGTCCTGGCGTTGCATGATGGCGTTGGCGGCCAGCGAGACGTACAGCATGCCCAGCAGGTTGAGTTCGACGATCTTGCGGTGGAAGCGCGGCGAGGCTTCGGCGGCCAGCGCATAGGGCGATCCCCCGGCATTGTTGACCGCGACATCAAGCCGGCCGTGCCGATCCACGATCGCGTCGAGGAGTGCACCGACGGAATCCGGATCGCGGACATCGCAGGAATGGAACTCATACGGCGATCCGTCGACGGACCGACGTGCGCAGG
>VERS01000646.1 GCA_018882545.1 Mycobacterium sp. | reverse complement strand
GTGCTGCGCGCAGCGGTGGCCTCCGGGCGGGAGGCACTGGGCTACAACCGGTCCTACGAGGGGGCCGCGGCCGCTCGGGCCGACGGATTCCCGGCGACCACCGCGCTGGGCGAGGCGCTGTCCTGGGCGGCGCAGCGTCAGGCGTTGCTCGTGCTCGCCGTCCCGATGCCGGCGGTGCCCCCGCTGGCGGCCCGGATCCGGGAGCAGGCTGCCGACTGCCCGCTGACCGATGTCATCAGCGTCAAGGGCGCGGTGCTGCGGGAGATGCGCTCGGCGGGACTGCTGGACCGGTACGTCGGGGGCCACCCGATGGCCGGCACCGCCTTCTCGGGATGGCCGGCCGGGGACGCCGGACTGTTCCGCGGAGCGCCGTGGGTCGTCAGCGTCGATGAGCACGTCGATGCCGGCGTGTGGTCGCAGGTCATGCACCTGGCGCTGGACTGCGGCGGGGGGGTGGTGCCGGCCAAGTCGGACGAACACGACGCCGCCGCGGCGCGGGTCTCGCACCTGCCGCACCTGCTGGCCGAGGCACTGGCCGCCAGCGCCGGGGAGGTCCCGCTGGCCTTCGCGCTGGCCGCCGGGTCGTTCCGGGACGGAACGCGGGTCGCCGGCACCGCCCCGGACCTGGTGCGCGCCATGTGTGAACCCAACGCCGACCACCTCCTCCCGGCCCTGGATCGTGCGCTGGATCTGCTTAACCAGGCCCGCCAGAGCCTGGCCGAGCGGGAATCGGTCGCCGAATTGGTCTACGCCGGCCACGCCGCGCGGACCCGGTTCGAGAAATTCCCGCGTCCGGACATCGTCGCCGTCACCCTCGGTGCGGAGCGCTGGCGGGAGGAACTCGCCGCGGCCGGGCGGGCCGGCGCGGTGATCAGATCCGCTCTGCCAGGCCCGGATAGTCGATGACGAAGCCCTCGTCGTCGACGATGACCGTGGTCTGGGCGACCGGCGACTGAAGCCGGATCCCGGTTCCGTTATCCGACCCGGTGTAGGTGATCTGGGCAGCGGTGACGGTCAGATCGGGCAGACCCACATAGACCACGGGCACCGTCACCGTCTCGGCCTTGCGGTACACCCCGATACGCCGGATCGGCAGGGCATTGAAGAACGGGCTCAGCACCATGTCCACGTCGACCGCGCCCTCGAACGCCTCCCGCGACTCACCTTCGTGGTCGGTGATGAGCCACATGTTCTCCTCGTCGCGGGCGATCGACAGTTGGCGGTCCCGTTCGGCGGTGATGACGTCGATCGACAGCCGCTTGGTGGCCCCGCTGTCATCGGTCACCAGGTCATAGGAGGCGCTGAAGGCCGGGTGCTGGCCGGAGGCCGCCGAGGCGATCCGCCCGACCGCCCTGATCCGGTTGCCGGACAGCTGAACCCGCGTGGACTCGATCCGGGTGGCGTCATGGGAGCGCCACGTCAGGACGGCCGGCCACATCTCGGAGCCCGCGTCGGCTTCAGTCACCACCCCTCTACCGTAAGGGACGACCCGCGGTTGCTGTAGTCCGGAGTCCGGGCCCGCGGAGCAGCGGCCAGAGCCACCTCGTCGTCGAGTTGGGCCGGCGGCAGCCAGCGGCGCCATCGTCCGGTCCCGGGCGCCGACGCCCACACCGCCATCGCCAGCAGGCCGTCGAGCAGCAGCGCCAGTACGGCGACCATCAGCGCGCCCACCAGAGCGAGATAGAACTGCCGGACCTTGATGCCGTCGATGAGATAACGGCCCAGCCCACCCAGGCTGGCGTAGGCGGCCACCGTCGCGGTGGCCACGATCTGCAGCGTGGCCGTGCGCAACCCGCCGATGATCAGCGGCAGCGCATTGGGGATCTCCGCCCGCGTCAGGACCTGCCACTCGGTCATCCCCATGGCCCGGGCGGCGTCGGAGATCTTCGGGTCCACGTTGGCGATACCCGAGTAGGTGCCGGCCAGCAGCGGCGGGATGCCCAGCAGGGTCAGCGCCACCGTGGGCGGCAACAGGCCCAGCCCCCACAGCAGCACCCCGAGCAGCAGCACGCCGAGGGTGGGCAGCGCCCGCAGCG
>VERS01000645.1 GCA_018882545.1 Mycobacterium sp. | reverse complement strand
GGCATCAACGTCCTCGCCAGGCCGCTACCCTCTGTCGCCTCGCCCATGAGGGCCGATCATGCCAAATCCGTCGGCCATCACAACAGCTGGCGGCGGTTATGGTGGTAACTCCTTGGACCGAAGGGGAGCCAGCCATGAATCAGATCGCGCGGATTCCGCCCGGCGGCCGACGGGAGCTCGGGCTGGTCAACTGGGTCATCTCCCGGATAGCGGCGCGGTCGATCCGGGCGCCGCATATGCACCTGTTCGAAACGCTGGGCCAGCACAAGATGCTGTTCCTGGCTTTCCTGCCCTACGCCGGGCAGTTGCTGAACCGGGGAAAGTTACCCAAGGCCGAGAAAGAACTGATCATCCTGCGGGTGGGCCATCTGCGGGGCTCCCGATATGAGTTACAGCAGCACCGTCGACTCGCCCGCTCCCGCGGGGTGGATGACGCCCTGCAGGAGAGGGTTTTCGAAGGCCCGCACGCCGATGGCCTGACCGGACGGCAGCGTGCACTGTTGCAGGCCGTCGACGAGTTCGTCACCGACCGCGACCTGACCGACGAGACCTACTCGACGCTGTCGACCCATTTGACCCGCGAGCAGATCATCGAATTCTGTGCACTGACAGGCCATTACGACACGATCGCCGGGATTTTGGCCACCCTGCGGGTACCGATGGACTTCCCGGACTAGCAGCTCACCGCCGCAGAGATGGCCTCACAGATACGTGACGCCGAGCACGACGAGGGTGAAGATCAGCGGTGACACCGCCAGCCCGCCCAGGAAGGCGGCCGGCGTCCACTGCTGCTGCTGGTAGTACTGCCAGGCCCGGTTGATGGCGACCCCGGCGGCGATCAGGTACAGCACCGAGAGGATCGCCACGATGGTGCTTCGCGAAGGCGAGTCCGTCGCCGCGGAGATCCCGAGCAGCCACAAAACATGGCCGAGTAGCAGACCGCCGATCCCGGCGACCACCACCGACCTCACCGGGGTTGTCTGCACGCGGTAGGTCTTCAGAAGTTGATCATGTGGCCGGCGAGGCCGTGGAAGCACTCCTGCAGCGCCTCTGACAGCGTCGGGTGGATGTGCACGTTGCGGGCGAGTTCGTTGACGGTGAGGTCCCACTTCTGTGCCAGCGTCAGCTCGGACACCAACTCCGAGACGTCCGGCCCGATCAGGTGCGCCCCGAGCAGCTCGCCATATTTGGCATCGGCGATCACCTTGACGAAACCGGTGGGGTCGGCCAGGCCGTGCGCTTTGCCGTTGGCGGTGAAGGGGAACTTCGCGATCTTGACGTCATAGCCTTCGGCGCGGGCTTGCTCCTCGGTGAGCCCGAAGCTGGCGACCTGGGGCTGGCAGAACGTCGCCCGCGGCATCATCCGGTAGTCGCCCAACGCCAATGTCTCTGCACCACCGATGGTTTCGGCGGCCACCACGCCCATCGCCTCGGCGACATGCGCCAGTTGCAGTTTGGCGGTGACGTCGCCGATAGCGTAGATGTGCGGCACATTGGTCCGCATGTAGTCGTCGATGGCGATGGCGCCGCGGTCGGTCAGCGCGACCCCGGTGGTCTCCAACCCGTAGCCGGTGATGTTCGGGGCGAAGCCGATGGCCTGCATCACCTTGTCTGCCTTGAGTTCCTGGCTTGCGCCGTCCTTGCTGACCGACACCGTCACGGCCGATCCGTCGTCGGTGATCGACTCCACCTTGGTCCCGGTGAGGATCTTGACACCGAGTTTTTTGAACTGCTTCTCAATCTCCTTGGACACCTCGGCGTCCTCGTTGGGCAGCGCGCGCGGCAGGAACTCCACCACGGTCACGTCGACGCCGTAGTTGACCATCACGTAGGCGAACTCCATGCCGATCGCGCCGGCGCCGGCGATGACGATGGAGCCGGGCAGATCCTTGTCCAGGATCTGCTCCTCGTAGGTGACGACGTTGTGGGACAGCGAGGTGCCCGGGATGAGCCGGGTGCTGCTGCCGGTGGCGATGATCGCGTGGGAGAAGGTGACGGTCTCGGAGCCACCGGCGTTGAGGTCCACGGTGATGGTG
>VERS01000644.1 GCA_018882545.1 Mycobacterium sp. | reverse complement strand
CGCCCGGACCTCGTCGTAGAAGGCGTCGGCAACCGCCGACCCCTCGACTGCAAGCCTGCTCTCGATATCGTCGCGTTCGGAGTCGGACACCGCGTGCAGCGCGTAGGGAACCGCGAGGCCGAGCAGGTCATCGGTGCGATCGCCGTAGGTCTGGGTCATGGCCGTGACCTCACCGCACGCCCAGACAGTTGCGCAGGCCACGTAGACCGTCACGCATCCGGGACTTGACCGTGGCCAAGTTCGCCGACAGCCGTTCGGAAACCTGTACGTAGGTCATGCCCTGGTAGTAGGCGAGTTCGATGCATTCGCGTTGCATGTCGGTCAGGCCCTCCAGACAGGCCGCCACCCGCCGACGCTCCTCACCGGAGATCACCGCATCGGTGACGTTATCGGCGTCGCGTTCCACGGTTGCGGCCCCGTAGCGCGAGTCGCGCTGGGAGGCAGCCTGTTCGGCACGCACCCGGTCCACAGCCCGTCGGTGGGCGAGGGTGAGCAACCACGCCAGTGCGCTACCGGAGGCCGGGTCATAGCTCTCGGCCGTTCGCCAGATCTGAAGGTAGACGTCCTGGGTGGTCTCTTCGCTGTATCCGCGGTCGCGCAGCACCCGGCACACCATCCCGTAGACCCGGGATCGGGTGGCGTCGTAGAACTCGGCAAACGCTGCGGCATCATGCTGGGCCACCCGGCGAAGGAGGGCGTCCAAGTCCGGTGTGCTCACCGTCCCGCGCCCCTGGTGTTCGGTCCCATCACCCAGCAGCGTAGCCGGGCGGTCGAGCACTTGGGTCACGACGTAGCCCACGAATGGGTCTTTGCCGCCCAACCTCCTGCTCGCGCGTGGATGGCCCTGCGCGGCACCTGTGACGTGGACTCCGGGTGCGGCCAGACCGGGATCCCGCGCCACCGCAGCATGGCGGACTGGATCCGCATGGCCATCCGCGTCATCTGCGGGGCAAGCGGATAGGCCAGTTGGAGCAGTACAACCCGGCCCGCGCTGGCGCGGCGTCGGGTGCCGCGCCAGGTGGCCACCAGAGCAGCCTGGTCATTGCGGTGCAGCGAGATGGCCAGGTTGACGGCCTCGTCGGGCCGCGGCACCCTGACCAGGAAGTAGCTGTCATCGCCGGCGAACGGTGCCCCACGCAGCCCGTCCCGCACCGCCGCCGCACCGTCCTCGGCGGCCGGCAGCAGGAATGCGCGCCGCTCGCCGTCGACCCTCTGTACCTCGGCGATCACGCACCGGGTCACTCCGGCGGAATCCTGACACCAGAACAGGCTCAGCGGGGCAAAAGTGCGACCCAGCACACGAGGCATGAGCAAGGCCGTCACATGCCCGCCCGGAAGGTGGATGTCGTGCCGGGCCAGAAACGCATCGACCCGTTGCCGCAACGTGTCTGTCGGATCTCCGGCGAAGTGATCGGCAGCCTCGAACCGGGCGAACGGCCGCAGCCACCGCGGCAACACAGGCAGATCGTCGACGTCGACATACCAGGCATAGCTGCGGTGTTCCCCGTAATGCTGGTTGGGAGTCCGGTGCAGGTGCGTCACGCGGGTGGGATAGACCGCCGGGGTCACGTCATTCGCCGGCCGGTAGCTCACCCCGGCCCCAATCGAGGCGCTCGCTGTGGTCTGCACATCGGTCATTCGGAGCGATCCGGCGCCCGGATGGGTCACCGAAGTGTGATCCAAATCTCTCCGAGATCCCGGCGGTTTACCGCCGCGCTGCGCTCCCCGCGCGCAGGTGCGAAGATTTCCGGGACAGATCGGGATCAGGACAGGACTGCGGGATGACGCCTTCCTTCGAGGCTGCTGAAGCGGGTATCGCCGAGATCCGCGACGCCCTTGAGGATGGCCGGGTCACCAGTGTCGAACTCCTCGAGTCCTACCTGGCCCGAATCGAAGCCTATGACCGCAGCGGGCCGATGCTGAACTCCGTCGTGGTGCTCAACGAGCACGCTCCGGAGGAGGCGCGCGCATCGGATCTTCGCCGAACGCGCGGCGAATTGCTCGGGCCGCTCGACGGGATCCCCTACACCGCCAAGGACAGCTACCT
>VERS01000643.1 GCA_018882545.1 Mycobacterium sp. | reverse complement strand
CCATCAGCGCCCCGACCGCGCACGCCGCCACAGTGATCCGCATGATGGCTCAATCCTCCCAGAGAGGGCAATTTGAGCAGAACCCGCCGCGCAACCGCGTTCCGGCGTGCACCATTGCCCGGACAGCAGCGGAACAACCGACAACAACCGACAAAGAACAACAGACTGGGAGTACGGCGTGGCGCTCGTCCTGGCCTTCGGGGTGATGTTGCTGATCAGCGTGTCGCTGTCCGGTCTGGCCGCGCGGACGGTGCTCTCCACCGCGCTGCTGTTCCTGGTCGGCGGCGCGCTGCTGGGTCCGGGCGGGTTCGGGGTGGTCAACTACACCGCCGACGACGAAATCGTCGCGGTCCTCGCCGACATCGCCCTGTTCACGGTGCTGTTCACCGACGGCCAGCGGGCCAGTGTGCCGGCCTTGCGGGAAGGCTGGCGGCTCTCCGGACGGGCCCTGGGGCTGGGTATGCCGCTGGCGATGATCGGGATCGCGCTGCCGGCGCACTACCTGGCCGGCCTGGACTGGCCGACGGCCTTCCTGCTGGGGGCGATCCTCTCCCCGACCGACCCGGTGTTCGCCTCGGCGCTGGTGGGCCGCTCCGACATACCCCTGCGACTGCGCAGGCTGCTCAATGTGGAATCCGGCCTCAACGACGGCTTGGCGCTGCCCTTCGTCCTGATCTTCCTGGCGCTTGCCAAGCATGAGGATTCCCATATGGGCGAAGTGCTTCTGGAACTGGTTCTCGGACTGGTCATCGGCGTCGGGGTGGCGGCCCTGGTCGCGCTGGCCTGGCGCAGCAAGATCCTGACCGCCGAGCCGCGCCTGCAGCCGCTGGGCCCGGTCGCCATCGCGATCGTGGTGTATGCGATCTGCCATCTGACACATGCCAATCCGTACCTGGCGGCCTTCGCCGCGGGCTCTGCGCTGGCCACCCTCGACCACGTGGCCGCCGAAAGCTTCGAACCGTTCGGCGATCTGCTCTCGGAGCTGACCAAATTCGCCGCACTGCTGTTATTCGGCGCGCTGATCACCCCTGAGCGGCTCTCCCATCTGGGCTGGCAGGGCTGGCTGCTGGCGATTCTGGCGATCGTGGTGGTGCGCCCCGCCTCGATGTTGCTGTCGCTGGTGAAGACGGGTATGCCGCGTGCGGAGAAACTCACCGCGGCCTGGTTCGGGCCGAAGGGATTCGCCTCGGTGGTCTACGGCCTGTTGGTACTTCAGGCTGATATTCCCAACGGGGAGAAGCTGTTCGACCTGATCGCCGTCACGATCGCCTTGTCGATCATTCTGCATTCCTCGACCGACGTACCGGTGGCACACAAGCTGCGCATCGAACCGCCCGACCACTTACCGGCTGGTTACGAACACCCCCGGGACACCGACCCGGAACCCGCTCACCCGCCGGGGCCGGCCAGCCGCGATCCCAATCTCTAGGAACCTGACCGGGCCCACCGTCACCGGCTGGAGAGATAGAGCACCACACCGAAAACCAGCGCCGGTACCGCCATGCCGGCCAGGAACCCCAGGCCGAATCGCCGGCCGCCGGCACTGAACGCCAGTGCGATCTTCACCAGCAGGTTGGAACCCAGGGCGGCGGCGATGGCGGCCAGTGCCGTGCCCACGGTGATGTCACCTTTGGCGGCCAGGCTGGCGGCGGCGACGGAACCGGCGTGCGCGTCGGCCAGACCGGCCCCGAAGGCACCCAGCACCGCACCCTGCGGACCGAGAGTCTCAGCGCCCCAACGTCCCACGAGCAACGCGAACACCAGCACCGCGGCCAGCACCAGCGCCGGCTTGAGGGCGAACGGCCGGCCTGCCGGAATCCGGTTGGCGACGGGGTTGTCGTGATTCTCCCGCCGGGCGCTCCGGTAGACATAGGCCGCAATCCCGGCAAGCATCAGCGCGGCCGCGAGCACCGGCAACCACAACCGGCGCAGCACCGCAGGGTCTACGTATCCGATCACGATCAGCAGTTGGACGAAGGTCGCCAGGCTGGCGGCCAGCGCGCTGGCCAGCGGGGCTCGCAGACCGGCGGTGCGGCTGAGCCGGCCC
>VERS01000051.1 GCA_018882545.1 Mycobacterium sp. | reverse complement strand
CTGCTGGCCTGGTCGCGACGCCGTCCAACCTTGGCCGGGGTGTTGATCGGGCTCGGCGTGGCCGCCAAGGTGTATCCGGCACTGTTCCTGCTGCCCCTGCTGGTACTGGGTGTGCGGACCGGCCGGCTGGCCGAGGCCGTCCGCACCGCGACCATCGCGGCCATCACCTGGATTCTGGTCAACCTGCCGGTGATGATGCTCTATCCGCGCGGCTGGTCGGAGTTCTTCCGGCTCAACGCCCGTCGGAACCAGGATATGGATTCGCTGTTCAACGTCATCCGGTCCTACACCGGTTGGCGTGGGCTGGATCCCGACATCGGTTTCTGGCAGCCGCCGACGGTACTCAACGCGGTCGTCACGGTCCTCTTCGGGTTGTGTTGTGCGGCAATCGTCTACATCGCCTGCACCGCACCCCGCCGCCCCCGGGTCGCGCAACTGGCCTTCCTGATGGTGGCGGCATTCCTGTTGGTCAACAAGGTCTGGAGTCCGCAGTTCTCGCTGTGGCTGGTTCCGTTGGCCGTGCTGGCCCTGCCGCACCGTCGGCTGCTGCTGGCCTGGATGACCGTCGACGCGCTGGTGTGGGTACCACGGATGTTCTACCTCTACGGCGAGCAGAACAAGGGACTGCCCGAGCAGTGGTTCACCACCACCGTGCTGGTCCGGGACCTCGCCGTTGTCGGCCTGATGGTTCTGGTGATCCGCCAGATCTACCGCCCCGCCGAGGATCTGGTGCGTTTCGGTGGCCGCATCGACGACCCGTCCGGCGGGGTCTTCGATCGGGCGGTAGACAGGTATCCGTCGTGGTGGCCGCAACGGTTGCGGCCGGCAGTACGTTTGGAGGTCCCGAATGCAGGCAGCGATCGCCCTGTTTCCGCGTAACACCGCGCTGGATTCCATCGGTCCCTATGAAGTGCTGCAACGGGTTCCGAGCATCGATGTCGTCTTCGTCGGACATCGTCGCGGTGAGGTTCGCACCGACAACGGCATGCTCGGCCTGATGTGCGACGCCACCTTCGAGGAGGTAGACGCCCCGGATGTGCTGGTGGTCCCCGGCGGGGTCGGCACCCGCGCGCTGGTCCGCGACGAGGCGATGCTGGACTGGGTGCGCCAGGTGCACCGCTCCACCCTGTTCACCGCCTCGGTGTGCACCGGCAGCCTGGTGCTGGCCGCCGCCGGCCTGCTCGACGGGCTGACCGCCGCCACCCATTGGGCGGCCCAGGACATCCTCGGCTCGCTGGGGGCGGTATACACCCCGCAGCGGGTGGTTGAGCACCTGCCGGAGCGCATCATCACCGCGGCCGGGGTGTCGGCCGGCATCGACATGGCGCTGCGACTGGTGGAGTTGCTGGTGGACCGGCAGGCCGCCGAGGCCAGCCAATTGATGATCGAGTACGACCCGCAGCCGCCGTTCGACTGCGGCTCGCTGGCCAAGTCGCCGGAGAGCATCCGGCTCTTGGCGATGGAGTACGGCCGCCAACGCGACTGAATTTCCTGACCAGCCCGCCCCTGGGGTAGCCTTTCGGGGTTGCCGACGCAGGCGACCCTCCTGCCGCGGAATTCGCCGCGGCCGCAGAAGACCATAGGAGGTGATGAGGTTCCCATGCGTCCCTACGAAATCATGGTCATCCTCGACCCCACTCTCGACGAACGCACTGTTGCACCGTCCCTGGATACGTTTCTCAACGTGATCCGCGGCGACGGCGGCACCGTGGAGAAGGTCGACATCTGGGGCCGGCGGCGACTGGCCTACGAGATTGCCAAACACGCCGAGGGCATCTACGCCGTCGTCGATGTCAAGGCAGAGCCGGCCACCGTGTCCGAGCTCGACCGTCAGCTCAACCTGAACGAGTCGGTGCTGCGGACCAAAGTGATGCGGACCGACAAGCACTGACCACGGTGGATAACGTCGCCGCGGTGTCGTAACCCCTACGTACCCTCGGTGGACATCCCTCGAATCCCCAGGAGGACCTTGTGGCCGGTGACACAACAATCACCGTCGTCGGAAACCTGACGGCTGACCCCGAACTGCGGTTCACTCCATCCGGTGCCGCCGTGGCCAACTTCACCGTGGCCTCGACGCCGCGGATCTATGACCGCCAGAGCGGGGAATGGAAGGACGGCGAGGCGCTGTTCCTGCGGTGCAACATCTGGCGGGAGGCCGCCGAGAACGTCGCCGAGAGTCTCACCCGGGGTGCCCGGGTGATCGTCACGGGGCGGCTCAAGCAGCGTTCCTTCGAGACCCGCGAGGGTGAGAAGCGCACCGTCGTCGAGGTCGAGGTCGAGGAAATCGGCCCGTCGCTGAAGTACGCCACCGCGAAGGTCAACAAGGCCTCCCGCGGCGGCGGAGGAGGCGGGTTCGGCGGCGGCGGCCCGGCGACCGCGGGGGGCGCGCGGGGCGGCGGCGAAAGTCAGGACGACCCGTGGGGTAGCGCCCCGGCGTCGGGATCGTTCGGCGGCAACGACGACGAACCTCCCTTCTGAGGCCACCTTCCGAATATTGCAACCGCGCTGTTTGAGCGCGAACCGGACCAGAACGAAAGAGATTGACCATGGGCAAAGCCAAACCGACCAAGCGCCGTCCGGCCCCGGACAAGCCGATCAAGACCCGCAAGTGTGTGTTCTGCTCGAAGAAGGGCCAGAACATCGACTACAAGGACACCGCTCTGCTGCGCACCTACATCAGTGAGCGCGGCAAGATCCGGGCCCGCCGGGTGACCGGCAACTGCGTACAGCACCAGCGCGACATCGCCATCGCCGTGAAGAACGCCCGCGAGGTTGCCTTGCTGCCGTTCACCTCGGCCACCCGCTAGGCATAGGCAAAGGAGCCAGAGATGAAGCTCATCCTCACCGCAGAGGTGGACCACCTCGGCGCGGCCGGCGATACCGTCGAGGTCAAGGACGGCTACGGCCGCAACTTCCTGCTACCCCGGGGGCTGGCCATCCCGGCCACCCGCGGTGCGCAGAAGCACGTCGACAGCGTGCGCCGGGCAAGGGACGCCAAGACGGTGCGCGACCGCGAACATGCCGAGGAGATCAAGGCCGCCATCGTCGGCCTCGGTCCGGTCGCCCTGGCCGTCAAGACCCACGACTCCGGCAAGCTGTTCGGCTCGGTGACCGCCAGCGACGTCGTCGTGGCCATCAAGCGGGCCGGAGGGCCCGCTGTGGACAAACGTGCGGTACGCCTGCCCAAGGCCCACATCAAAGAGATCGGCAGCCACACCGTGGCGGTGCACCTGCACCCCGAGGTCGATGTCGACGTCATTTTGGATGTGGCCACGCAAAGCTGACCCAATTCGCAACAGGAGACCCGTGTCGGCCCCGCGGCCGCCACGGGTTTTCTTTCGCCTGGCGAACGGTCTGCGGCCAGCTGAACACAGCTAATGTCATGCGCCGTTAACTGACCGCCAATGTGACGGTCATGCAACACGCCCGGAACCGCAACTCGAGCCGACACGCCGAAGCACTTCTCATCCACAATCGGACAGGGCCCCTAGTCTGCGGTTTACATGGAGAGATGCCTGAAAAATTCCTAATCATCCACAAGTTGTCCCCAGCCCGCCAACACCGTTGAGGGCCCGTATCCACAATCGACTAACAGGTTGGTGAACAGGGGTGGTTTGCGATGCGTCCAGCAACCCCTAGCGTTGCCCTCGACACAGCCTCCCGGCGGACTTCGAGAGCAGCCGTTGTCGGTGCGCCGCTTTACCGTTTGACCATGAGCTGTCGAACTTGCGTTCGACCCGCAGCAGTGCAGAGCTAGGAGGTGCGGTAAACCCGATGGCCGTCGTTGATGACCTTGGACAGCAGGGGCCCCCGGATTCCCCGGCAGCCGAGGACTTCGGCCGCCAACCGCCCCAGGACCTTGCCGCCGAACAGTCGGTCCTGGGCGGAATGCTGTTGAGTAAGGACGCCATCGCCGATGTGCTGGAGCGGCTGCGCCCCGGTGACTTCTACCGTCCCGCCCACCAGAACGTCTACGACGCGATCCTCGACCTTTACGGGCGTGGCGAACCCGCCGATGCCGTCACCGTCGCCGCCGAACTGGATCGGCGGGGACTGCTGCGGCGGGTGGGTGGGGCGCCGTATCTGCACACCCTGATCTCCACTGTGCCGACCGCCGCCAACGCCGGCTACTACGCGAGCATCGTCGCGGAGAAGGCGCTGCTGCGCCGGTTGGTCGAGGCCGGTACCCGGGTGGTGCAGTACGGATACGCCGGCGCGGAGGGAGCCGACGTCGACGAGATCGTCGACCGCGCCCAGGCCGAGATTTACGACGTCACCGAGCGGCGCACGTCGGAGGACTTCGTGTCGCTCGAGTCGCTGCTGCAGCCGACGATGGACGAGATCGACGCGATCGCTTCGCAGGGCGGTATCGCCCGCGGAGTGCCCACCGGCTTCACCGAACTCGACGAGGTCACCAACGGACTGCACCCGGGGCAGATGATCGTCATTGCGGCCAGGCCGGGCATGGGGAAGGCACTCGAACTCGATACGCCACTGCCGACGCCGACCGGTTGGACGACGATGGGCGAGGTACGTGTCGGTGACTATCTGATCGGCGCCTGCGGCAAGCCGACGCGGGTGGTGGCCGCGACCGCGTTCATGTACGGCCGGCCCTGCTACGAAGTCGAGTTCTCCGACGGGTCGGTGATCGTGGCTGATGCCGAGCATCAGTGGCCGACCCTGCGCGGCATCGTCACTACCGCGGAGCTGAAGATCGAGACCGATGTTGTTTCGGCGGTGGGAGCGCGACAACTGGTCGGCGCCGGTGCTGAATCCTTGCCACCGCGAAAATTCGGCATCGTCGACGTGCGGGCGATTCCCAGTGTTCCCGTCCGGTGCGTCGAGGTCGACAGCCCCGACCACCTCTATCTGGCTGGGCGCGCGATGATCCCAACACACAACTCCACTCTCGGATTGGACTTCTTGCGCTCGTGCTCAATCAAGAACCGGCTCTCCAGCGTCGTGTTCTCCCTCGAGATGAGCAAGTCCGAGATCGTCATGAGGCTGCTGTCGGCGGAGGCGAAAATCAAACTCTCCGATATGCGTTCGGGCCGGATGAGCGATGACGACTGGACCCGGCTGGCCCGCCGGATGAGCGAGATCAGCGAGGCGCCGTTGTACATCGACGATTCGCCCAACCTGACCATGATGGAGATCCGCGCCAAGGCGCGCCGGCTCAAGCAGAAGTCCGACCTGCGCCTGGTGGTCATCGATTACCTGCAGCTGATGACCTCGGGAAAGAAGGTCGAGTCCCGTCAGCAGGAAGTCTCCGAGTTCTCCCGGCAGTTGAAGCTTTTGGCCAAGGAACTCGACGTGCCGGTGGTGGCGATGAGCCAGCTGAACCGCGGCCCCGAGCAGCGCACCGACAAGAAGCCGATGCTGGCCGACCTTCGCGAGTCGGGCGCCATCGAGCAGGATGCCGACATGGTGATCCTGCTGCACCGCCCCGATGCCTTCGAGCGTGACGACCCGCGCGGCGGTGAGGCGGATCTCATTCTGGCCAAGCATCGTAACGGGCCGACGAAGACGGTCACCGTCGCGCATCAGCTGCACCTGTCGCGGTTCACGAACATGGCGCGGCAGTAGCTGCTGTTGTAGGTTCTCACGGAACGTGGCGGAATCTCACGAGTGATGGCGGCGCAATGGCGGATCCGCCAAATTCGTGAGACACGCCGGCGGTTCAATAACCTGACCGTGCCCAAGGCGGTTGTAGGTTCTCACGTTGCGTGTCAGATTCTCATCCCGAATGTCCATCCGCTGTCCAATGGGACAACGGGTTGAGACGAATCGACGCAGGTGTCCGCCCCACAGGCCAAGGTCGGCCAGGCCGTAGTCCGGCGACGCAGTAGCGGTACGAACCCTTCCCTGACACTCGGAACCGATCGCCGGTGATGCGATCGACTCCCGGCTGGATTTTGTAAGTTCTCACGTCGCGTGTCCGAATTCTCATTACGAATGATCAAATTACTGGCCAAAAGGACAGCGGGAGACGACGCGGCGTTTGTACGGGCACTATTTGCTCAGTGTTTGCCCAACACCGTTTTGCGAACAGATGCCGAACGAACACAGCCCAGTAAAGCGACAAGGACTGGTTGGCTCAGGTGTCCTTATGCAGTTGAGTGGCGCCGCAATCAGGCTCGCGCAGCGTTCGGATCGAAGTAGTACCAAGTCACTTTGTCGTGCGGCAGAACAGTCCCATTCAGCCTGTCGAGAATGGGGTCATAGTTATGGTTGTAGACCTGGGATGGTCCCGGGATTTGCTTCACGGCGACGACGAATTGCTTAGTGTTCGCCACCCACCATTTGCCGCTGTCGATATCGGGACCCCGCCAAACCCATACGTTCAGTTCGGTCACGCCCTCGTCGGGATAATTCGGAAAGGAGATCCAGGCGGACTGTCCGATTTTGAAGCCTTCGACAAGCCCAACGAGGTTAGCCGCGTCCCAGTCCGCAGGAGGACGGGCATCGAATGGGGTGTACTTCGTCGCTGGCTGACCCGTGTACCCGGTGGTGGGCGCGAAGAACCTCATCCATGGGCCCCAGTTGCCGGATCTCGCCCAACTGTTGGTGGCGACCATCCGGGCTTTCGGGACGCCGTTGACGACGATTTCCAGATTGTGGTCGAACGAGACGGCGTTGTACGCGGTGTTGGACCATTCCTGGCCGGGCTGCAGCGCCGCGACCTGGACCTTGGCGTTGTCGGTGCTGCCGTCGTAGTAGGCCCACAGCTCGAAGCTCTGGGGAGTCTCATTACGGACGGTCAGTTTGGTGGCGCCCACACCGAACGGAGCCGGCGACCCCGGTGGCGGCTGCAGTGCCCGGCGCACCAGAAGCAGTGCCCCGGAGAGGAATTCGTTGATCGGGCTGGCGGGCAGAGCGGACAGCCGGTCGAGCATGCCGTCGACGACGGAGGTGATCCTGGCGACCACCGCCGTCAGGATCGGCGGGCGAGAAATCAGGCGCGGCTGGATCGCCCGGTGTTCGGCGCCGGCCTTGACCGCGCCGGCTTCCACCACGGGCAGCCAACTGGCGACTGGCGGAGCAACGACCTGGGCTGCGGTCGGCTCTGCTGCCGCGGCGGGCTGCGGGGATGCCGGAGCGCTCAGATCAAGGATCGCGACCGTCGCCCGCGCGGGCTGAGTAGGGGTTTCGGCCGGCGGCGCGGTCAGCGCGGTCAGCCCCCGACGGCGGGGTGTGCCGCCGTCGGTCTCGGCACCGATCGCCACCGCCGTCGTTGCCTCAGTAGTGGTGTTCGCCGGTGTGGTGGTCGTCGGTGAGTCAGCGACAGATGCGGCCCCTTCGGTGTTCGGCACATTCGGGGTCCTTGCCGCGGTCACCGCCGGGGGGTCAGCTGACGGCTCGGGCTCCGTGAGTGCGACCGCGGCGCCGGGCGCATCCGGATCGCTTGATGCCGCCACCGGGGGCGCCGGTATCGCAACATCGGTCAGCGGGGGTTCTGGTAACTGCGGAACAACCGGGTCGGTCGCCGCATGGGGGGAAGTTCGGGCCCGGTTTCGTTCAGCCCGGGCCGGGCCGCGCGGCGATGGCGAGGACACGGTCGCACCGGTGTCCGCACTCTCCCCGGCCGAAGCCACCGATTCGCCCCCGCGGGAGTCGGCTACCGCGACCCCTGTTGCCGAAGGAGCCGCGACCAAAAGGATCGGTAGGGCGACGGCTGCGGCCAGCCGACCGAGGAGAACACCTTGACTCCGCACCTGCCGGAGAGCGTGGTTCATCTCACGATTTTATCAGAAACGCCTTTTGGTCTAGTTCCTGATTCAGCCCCTGTTCCGAGGGGCTGGGCACAGCGTCAAGTGACGAAATCGGGGACGACGCCCGCTGTGGGCGACGGGTCCCGACCAAGGCTCCCAGGACGGCTTCAGCGGCGTGACGGGAAATGACGTCGGCTATGAGACAAATCGACGATGACAAGCAGTGAGACGTCTGGAAGACTCCGAGGTCGCCGTTGCGCGAGATGGCAAGGAGGACGAGAACCTACAGCTGTGCGGTGTGAGGATCGGTTCACAGAGAGCAGTCTGAACCGGATTGCAAGGCCGAGGTGATTGCCGTGGGCCATAATGAAAGTAAGGTGTCATCGGTCACCGTCTCCTACCGGCGGCCAGACGACCTGAGTGAAGTCACCCGAGAGTGGCCTGCAGCCGGTGTCGATAAACTCGGCATGGCGGCGCCCTGGCGATCCTTTCGATGGTACCGCGGCCAGAAGCACTACTCCGGCACGTACTGGTCGAGCACTAACGGCGGCCACGTCAGCTATGAGTCGCGACTTGAATTGGCACGCCTGCTCTTCGCCGACTTCGATGCCGACGTTCGTCATATCGTTGCCCAGCCGTTTCTGCTGCGGGCGCGGGTTAATGGGAAGCTGCGAAGGCACGTTCCGGACTATCTGTTCATCGGGGACTCCGGCCCGGTCGTCGTGGACGTGAAGCCCGCTCGGCGGCTCGCCGATCCGAATGTTGCCTCCACGTTCAGATGGGCCCGCCAAGTCGTCGAGGAACGGGGTTGGCGTTTCGAGGTGGCGACCGAACCTCCGGCAGTCGAGTTGGGAAATGTCAGATTCCTCGCGGGCTATCGCCGTGACGGGCTGTTCTCGTCAGAGCTGTTGGAGCGAGTGCGGGCTGAAACCCTCGACGGCGTCTCCCTTGGCCATGCCTTCGAATGCTTACCTGGTGAAACACCGGCCCACGTCAAATCCGCTGTTCTGCATCTGCTCTGGCGCCAGGAATTGCAGGCCGATCTCAGCCAACCGCTCAGCGGACGAACACTATTGAGGAGGTTGCCATGAACGCCGCAACAGTGAAGATCGGCGTCGGGAGCCGGCTCCTGCACCAAGGGCAGGTAGTGCACATCGTTGAGGATCATCC
>VERS01000642.1 GCA_018882545.1 Mycobacterium sp. | reverse complement strand
CGCTGATGGTCAACGAACTGGCCATGCGGCCGCACAACTCCGGGCACTGGACCATGAACGGGTCGGTCACCAGTCAGTTCGAGCAGCACCTGCGCGCGGTGCTGGACTACCCGCTGGGCGACACCCGCGCGGTCGCCCCGGTGACGGTGATGGCCAACGTGCTGGGTGCGGCGCGGACCCCCGCGATGGCGATGGACGAACGGGTGCACCATCTGTTCGGCCGGATCCCCGACGCGCACGTCCACCTCTACGGCAAACAGGAACGCCCCGGCCGCAAGATCGGGCATGTCAACGTCGTCGGGAATGATCTCGACGTGGTGCGCGAACGCGCCGAGCGGGCGGCGCTCTGGCTCTCGCAGGCGGTTTGGACAACGGGCAGGAGCGCGCATGACTGAACACCCACCGCGGGTGGCCGTCATCATGGGCAGCGACAGCGACTGGCCGGTGATGGCGGCCGCCGCCGAGGCGCTGGCCGAGTTCGACGTACCTTTCGAAGTCGGTGTGATCTCGGCCCATCGCACCCCGCAGCGGATGCTGGACTACGCCCGCGGGGCGGCCGGGCGCGGCATCGAGGTGATCATCGCCGGCGCCGGCGGCGCCGCGCATCTGCCCGGGATGGTCGCCTCGGCCAGCCCGCTGCCGGTGATCGGGGTCCCGGTTCCGCTGGCCGGCCTGGACGGGCTGGACTCGCTGCTGTCCATCGTGCAGATGTCCGCCGGTGTGCCGGTGGCGACGGTGTCCATCGGCGGCGCCCGCAACGCCGGTCTGCTGGCCGTGCGGATCCTGGCCGGCGCCGATCCCGGGCTGCGCACCCGGATGCAGGGTTTCCAGGACGACCTCGAGGCGCAGGTGCTGGCCAAGGACCGGGCCCTTCGGCAGCGATTACTCGGCGAGTGAACCAGCAGGTAAAATCACCCCACGAGTAGCGAGGAGGCTGCAGTGGCTTGGACCGGTGATTCGTCTTTCGATGTTTTCCAACTGCCCGAGGAACACCAGGAACTGCGTGCGGCGATCCGCGCGCTGGCCGAGAAGGAGATCGCCCCGTACGCGGCGTCGGTCGACGAGGACGCCCGCTTCCCGCAGGAGGCCCTCGACGCGCTGAACGCCTCCGGCTTCAACGCCGTGCACGTACCCGAGGACTTCGGCGGGCAGGGTGCGGACTCGGTGGCGGCGTGCATCGTCATCGAGGAGGTCGCCCGGGTCGACGCCTCGGCCTCGCTGATCCCGGCGGTCAACAAACTGGGCACGATGGGCCTGATCCTGCGCGGCTCCGATGACCTCAAGAAGCAGGTCCTGCCGGAGATCGCCGACGGCAAGATGGCCTCCTACGCGCTGTCCGAACGGGAGGCCGGCAGCGACGCCGCCTCCATGCGGACCCGCGCCAAGGCCGACGGGGACGGCTGGATCCTCAACGGCTCCAAGTGCTGGATCACCAACGGCGGCAAGTCCGCCTGGTACACCGTGATGGCGGTGTCCGACCCGGACAAGGGCGCCAACGGCATCTCGGCGTTCATGGTCCACGAGGACGACGAGGGCTTCACCGTCGGTCCCAAGGAGCGCAAGCTGGGCATCAAGGGTTCGCCCACCACCGAGTTGTACTTCGAGAACTGCCGCATCCCCGGTGACCGGATCATCGGCGAGCCCGGCACCGGGTTCAAGACCGCGCTGGCCACCCTGGACCACACCCGGCCGACCATCGGCGCCCAGGCCGTCGGCATCGCCCAGGGAGCGCTGGACGCCGCCATCGAATACACCAAGGACCGCAAGCAGTTCGGCCGTCCGGTCGCCGACAACCAGGGTGTGCAGTTCATGCTCGCCGACATGGCGATGAAGGTGGAAGCCGCCCGACTGATGGTGTATTCGGCTGCCGCCCGCGCCGAACGCGGCGAACCCGACCTGGGCTTCATCTCGGCGGCCTCGAAGTGCTTCGCCTCCGACGTCGCGATGGAGGTGACCACCGACGCCGTGCAGTTGTTCGGCGGGGCCGGCTACACCGTCGACTTCCCGGTGGAGCGGATGATGCGCGACGCCAAGATCACCCAGATCTACGAG
>VERS01000641.1 GCA_018882545.1 Mycobacterium sp. | reverse complement strand
CACCACGACCGATCCGCCTCCGTTGGCCACCAGATAGGCGGCAAGTCCGGCAGCCGCTCGTGCTACCACGACGCGATTCATCCGGTTGCTGCCCGGACCAAGCCGACCGCGCAGCCCGGCGGTGCCGAACTGCAGGGTTCCGTTGAAGGCGTCGGCCAGCTCGGCCAGCGCGTCGGGCTGTCCGGCTTCGGCCGCGGTCAGCACTGCCGAGAGCTCCGCGGCGGTGTCCGGGTCGGGATCTTCGGCCAGCCAGGCCCGAGCCCGCGCAAGCAGTGCTTCGTCCGTAGCCATCAGTAGCCGCCCGCCGCCTCGCCGCCGGTCACGATCGCCACCGACGATGACGCTCCGATCCGGTCGGCTCCAGCTTTCAGCATCGCCCGGGCATCCTCGCGACTGCGAACCGCGCCGGAAGCCTTGACCCCCAGTTCATCTCCGACCATGGCGCGCATCAATCCGATGTCATGGGCGTTGGCCCCGCCGCCCCCGAACCCGGTGGAAGTCTTCACATACGCCGCACCGGATCGCCGGGCGATCAGGCAGGCGATGGCTTTCTGCTCGTCGCTGAGCATGCTGGTCTCCAGAATGACCTTGACGGGGGCGGGCCTGGCGGCGCCGACCACCCCGAGAATATCGTCGTAGACCGCGGCGAGATCGCCGGACAACAGTCCTCCGACATCGAGCACCATATCGACCTCGTCGGCACCCTCGGCCACCGTGATGCGGGCCTCTTCCGCTTTGGCCAATCGGGTCATGGCCCCCAGCGGAAAGCCGACGACCGTACAGACCATCGCAGCGGAACCGGCCAGTCGTTCCGCGGCCGTGGGAACCCACCGGGTGTTGACGCACACCGAGGCGAACCCGTGTTCGATCGCCTCGTCGCAGAGCTTTTCCACCGCGGTCAAGGTCGCATCGGCTTTGAGCAAGGTGTGGTCAATCCGACCAGCCAGGGTCTGCGACGTGCGCAGAGCCTCGGGTATGTCGACCCCGTCAGGCGCGGCACCCAACGCCGCGGTTACCGCGTCGTTGGCCCGAGTGAACAGGCCCGAGTAGTCGGCGACGTAGGTGTTCAAGGCGGACTCCTTCGATCAGGGTTGCAGCAGAACAGCTTTGAGGTAGTTGAACAGCGCGGCGCCGGAGTCCTCGCTGAACTTGTGCAGCTGCGCCGGGGTGGCCGTGACCTGGTCGCCCTCCAACCGGTTGAGCAGGGTGCAGCAGATCATCGCGAAATTCGGAAAACCCCAGTGGTTGAGGTAGCCGGCCAGCATTGCGCCCTCCATCTCGATGTTGCGAACCCCGTTCTCCTCAAGCCAGCGCAGCCACGCCATCTTGGTCTCCGGTGTCTCGAAGCACAGCGCACCGTCGAGTCGGAACTGCTCAAGGAAGAACTCATTGCCGGCGACGGTCTTGCCGGAGACGACTTCGAAGTCGGTGTGCTCATTGGCGGCGATGATGGCCCGATAGGTGGCAGCCGGGAAGTGCCCGTCGAACCGATACTCCCCGTCTCCGCCGCGCAGCAGTCGGTAGGGCTTGAGGTCGGCCATCAGACCCTCCGAGGACACCACCACCGTGCCGCCGGGCAGGCCGACTCCCCCGCTGGTCCCCACCCGGCACCAGAAGACCTCGGCCATGGCGTCCAGATCACCGCGTTTGAGGAAGAAGACCAGCCGCATCAACTCCTGCAGTGCGATCGACGCGCTGGGCATGCCCATACCGTGCGAGGCGAAGAGCACCCCCCCGGTGTAGCGGGTGACGAACCGATCCTCCTTGGGGAAGGCGACGATCTGCGATCCGGTGATCGCGCTCCAGTGATCGGCGAACTCCTTGATCCGCCCCCCCGATCCGGCCATGATCACCGCCCGGACATCGCGCAACTGGGCCAGCAGGGGGTCGGAGGACGCCACCCCGAAGTGGTAGTAGACATCCTCATGGCTGCCGTCGACCACACCGTCGAGGAACGCATGGTTGATGTTCGCTGTCTTCACTGCGGCCTCCGCGGCTGTAGTAGAACGCGACGAAATCTACGCGCTGCGGTACGGGTGTGGCGGTGGTTTGACGC
>VERS01000640.1 GCA_018882545.1 Mycobacterium sp. | reverse complement strand
ACCTACTGGCGCGCGCTGCTGGCCTCCGCGCTGGACCAACCTCCCTACGAACCGGTGAGCGGCGCGGTGGTGTCCGGACTGGCCGATGAGCCGGCGCTGGACATCCTGGCCGGCTGGCTGGCCAGCCGTATCGACGGTCCGGTGCGCCGCGAAGTGGGCGCGCTGAAAGTCGAGTTGATCCAACCGGGCCAGGTCATCACGCTCAGCCGGCCGCAGGACGGCTCCACTGCGACGCTGAGCCGGACCGGCCGTCCCGACGCCCAACTCCCGCTTGCGCGGCGGGAGACCCGCGAATGCCTCGCCGAGGACATGCGCCGGCTGGATGCCGACGAGGTCTACCACGAGGCACTGGCCGGCCTGGAGAAGGTGCAGTACGCGGGTACCGGGGCAGCCTGAGGATGGGCGATGCGAGTACCGCCGATGCGGCGGGGGCACCGGACGTCACCATCGAGACCTATCCGGATACCGACACCCTGGTCCAGGCCGCCGGTGACCGACTCGCGGCGGCGATCGCGGCGGCGATCGCCCAACGCGGTCTGGCCACAGTCGTGCTCACCGGCGGGGGCACCGGCATCGGGATGCTGGAGGTTCTCGGCCGGCATCCGGTGGACTGGGCGCGGGTGCATCTGTTCTGGGGTGACGACCGCTACGTGCCACACGACGACGCTGACCGCAACGAGAAGCAGGCCCGTGAGGCACTGCTGGACCGCATCGACATACCGGCGGCCAACATTCACCCGATGCCGGCCAGCGACAGCCAGTTCGGAGCGGACATCGACGCCGCAGCCCGGTCCTACGAGACCGCCCTGGCCGATGCGGCTGCCCTGACCGATGCCGGAAGGGGGGCGGCCACCCCGGCCTTCGACGTGCACCTGCTCGGGATGGGCGGCGAGGGGCACGTCAATTCGCTGTTCCCGCACACCGACGCGGTTCGCGAGGCCGACCGCATGGTGGTGGCGGTAACCGACTCCCCCAAACCCCCGCCGCTGCGGATCACCCTGACCCTGCCGGCGGTGCGCCGATCCCGCCAGGTGTGGCTGGTGGTCTCCGGTGCGGCCAAGGCCGACGCGGTGGCTGCCGCCGTGGCCGGCGCCGACCCCGAGGACTGGCCCGCCGCCGGGGCGCGGGGCCGCGACAGCACGATTTGGCTGCTCGATTCGGCTGCGGCGAGCAAGCTGCCGCACTGAGGCTGCGGGGTCAACGCCCGCTGAGTCAGCGCGGAGTCAGCGCCCGCGCTACCCGCTGTTGCGCAGCGCTGAGGCCAACCCGCTCATCGTCAGCAGGATCCCGCGCCGCAGCAGTTCGTCGTCGTCGCCGGCGCGATACCGGCGCAGCAACTCGATCTGCAGATGATTGAGCGGCTCGAGGTAGGGAAACCGGTTGAACACCGACCGGGCCAAAGCGGGGTTGTCGGCCAGGAGGTCGTCCTGTTCGGTGACCAGTCGGTGCATGGCGATGGTGCGCTCATGTTCAGCCCGGATCTTGCCGAAAACCCGCTCGCGCAGCGATTCGTCAGTGACCAGTTCGGCGTAGCGGGCGGCCAGTCCCATATCCGACTTGGCCAGCACCTGAGCCATATTGGACAGTACGGTCTGGAAGAACGGCCAGCGTCGGTAGAGATCGCGCAACACCTCCAGCCGTGAATCGTCACCGGCGATCCACTGTTCGACCGCCGACCCGGTGCCGTACCAGCCGGGCAGCATCACCCGGCACTGGCTCCACGCCAATACCCACGGGATGGCGCGAAGATCCGAGATCGAGGTGGTGGCTTTGCGCATCGCCGGACGGCTGCCGATGTTGAGTGCGCCGATCTCGCTCACCGGGGTCGACTGCTCGAAGTATTGGACGAATCCGTCTGTCTCATGGACTAGTTCGGCGTAGGCCCGCTGGGCCAGCGCAGCCAGTTCGTCGAGTACCCGGTAGGCCGGACCAGCCGCGTCGCCGAGACCCTCGACGTCGAGCAGGGTGGACTCCAGAGTCGCCGCGATCAGGCTCTCCAGATTGCGCTGAGCGATATGTGGCTCGGCGTACTTGGCGGCGATCACCTCACCCTGCTC
>VERS01000639.1 GCA_018882545.1 Mycobacterium sp. | reverse complement strand
CCATAGGCTCGGGCACGGCCCTAGCAGATTCGCGGAAGTTGTTCGCCCAGTTCGCGTTCCACCACCCTGGTGGTGCCGAACGCGGTGCGGGCCACCACCATCCCGGGGTGCTCGGTGACCACTCGGCCGATCAGTGCGGCATTCGCGCCCTCGGGCCGGGACCGGATGGCGTCGAGCACGGCTTCGCTGTGCGCCGGGTCGACGAAGGCCACCATCTTGCCCTCGTTGGCGACCTGCAGCGGATCCAGACCCAGGAAGCTGCACGCCGAGGCGACCGACTCCGGAACCGGAATACGGTGCTCGTCGAGTTCGATACCGACCCCGGCGGTCCGGGCGATCTCCACCGCGGTGGCGACCAGTCCCCCGCGGGTCGGATCCCGGAGCACGTGAATGCCGTTGGGGTCGGGCAGCGCCGCCAGCATGGCCGCCACCATCCGGTGCAACGGCGCGCTGTCGGTGGTGACCGTGGTGCCGAAGTCGATGCCCTCCCGCACGCTCATGATGGCCACGCCGTGCTCGCCGATGTTCCCCGAGACGATGATGTGGTCACCGGGCCGGGCCTGTTCGGGACCGATCCGCAGACCCGCCGGCACCACCCCGACCCCGGCGGTGTTGACGAAAAGCCCGTCCGCTCCGCCTTTCCCGACGACCTTGGTGTCCCCGGCGAGGATGCCGACACCGGCTGCGGCGGCGGCTCTGCCCATGCTGTGGGCCACCGCGCCGAGCACCTCGATCTCCAGGCCCTCCTCCAGGATGAACCCGGCGGTCAGGCCCAGCGGTTGGGCGCCGCTGCAGGCCAGGTCGTTGATGGTGCCGTTGACGGCGAGGTCGCCGATGTTGCCGCCGGGGAAGAACAGCGGGTTGACGACGTAGGAGTCGGTGGTCAGCGCGATACGCCCACCGGGGTCGGCTAGCACGGCCGAGTCCCGGGCCGGCCCCCCGGTCGATCCGAACGCCGGCAGGAAGAGGTTCTCGATGAGTTCCTCGGAGAGGATTCCACCGCCGCCGTGGCCCAGCGCGATGCGCTTGGTGTCACGCAACGGCAGCGGGCAGACCCAGTTCGCCGGGTCCGGGAGGATCTCCGGGTCAGACACTCGCCGACGCCGACAGCCGCCGGAACTGGTAGTACGCCGCGCAGGCGCCCTCGCTGGAGACCATGGTGGCGCCCAGCGGGGTGCGCGGTGTGCAGGTCATCCCGAACGCCGGGCACTGATTGGGTTTGAGCAGACCCTGCAGCACCTCACCGCTGCGGCATTCGGCGGACTCGGCGACATGCAGATCCCCCACCCCGAACCGGCGTTCGGCGTCGAACTCGGCGTAACGCGGCGAGAGCGTCCAGCCCGACTTCGGGATCATCCCGATGCCGCGCCACTGCCGGTCGGTCACGGCGAACACGTCGGCCAGCACCTGTTGGGCGACGGTGTTACCGGCAGCGGTGACCGCCCGCGGATAGGCGTTGCGCAGTTCGGCCCGGCCGCCCTCCAGCAGTTCGACCACCTGCCGGACCCCCTCGAGCAGATCCAGCGCCTCGAAGCCGGTCACCACGATCGGGACGCCGAACTGCTCGACCAGCGGCCCGTACTCCCCGGTGCCCATCACCGTGCAGACGTGCCCGGCGGCCAGGAAGCCCTGCACCCGGTTGGTCGGCGAGCTCAGGATCGCCGTCATGGCCGGGGGAACCAGGACGTGGGACACCAGCACCGAAAAATTCGTCAGGCCGAGCCGTTTGGCGTGCAGCACCGACATCGCGTTGGCCGGCGCGGTGGTCTCGAACCCGACGCCGAAGAACACCACCTGCTTGTCGGGGTTCTCCGCGGCGATGCGGGTGGCGTCCAGCGGTGAGTAGACGATCCGCACGTCACCGCCGCGGGCCCGCACGCTGAACAGGTCCGCGCTACTGCCGGGCACCCGCAGCATGTCGCCGAACGAGCAGAAGATGACGTCGTCGCGGGCGGCGATCTCCAGTGCGCGGTCGATCATCTCCAGCGGGGTGACGCAGACCGGGCAGCCGGGGCCGTGGATGAACTCCACCGCGCCGTCGAGCAGTTGGTCGATTCCGTTGCGGATGATGGAG
>VERS01000050.1 GCA_018882545.1 Mycobacterium sp. | reverse complement strand
TCGACGATCAGTGCGGACCGCACCACCGGGCCGGTTGCACCCGCGGCGGGGATTCCGCAGCCGAAAGTGCGGGATGGGCTGAGCCCATCCATCCCTGAAGCAGTACCCGGGGCCGTCCCGGGGGCCTCCGCGCTCCGAGCGGTCCAGGCGCCGACGGTGGCCGCTTCGCAGGGCCCGCTCGCGGGTGTCCTCCGCATCTTCAGCGGCGACGGCACCGCGGACAACCCCAACGCGGGACTGCTATTCGGTAACGGCTACTCCTACACCGGCTACACCGGTGCCTGTACCAGCGGCGCCTGCAACGGCGGCCGGGCCGGATTTCTGATCGGGTCCGGGGGCAACGGCTTCAACGGCGGCAAGGGCGGTTCGGCGGGTCTGATCGGCAATGGCGGCGATGGCGGTGCGGGCGCGGCCGGGATCAACGCGGGGGCCGGCGGGGCCGGCGGCACCGGCGGTCTGCTGTGGGGCAACGCCGGCGGCGGCGGTTCGGGCGCGGCGTTGACGGGTGCCGGCGGAGCGGGCGGCGCCGGCGGCAGCGCGGGCTGGCTGGCATTGAACGGCAACGCCGGGGACGGCGGCCGCGGCGGCGCAGGGACGACGGCCGGCGGCGACGGCGGCGCCGGCGGTCGCGGCCCGCTGCTGCGCGGTAACCCCGGCGACGGCGGTGCGGGTGGATCTGCCAGCGCGGAAGGCGGCGTCGGCGGGGCCGGCGGAAAGGGCGGCAATCCCGGTCTGCTCAACCTTTTCGTCGACGGCGGAGTGCTCGACATCGTCGGTGGGCCGGGCAACGGCGGCGACGGCGGCGCCTCGACCGGTCCGGCAGGCACCGGCGGCCGCGGCGGCGACGGCGGCGACGCGCCGCTCGTCATGCTGATGGGCCTCGGCGGTACGGCCGGCGACGGCGGTGACGCTACCGGTCCAGGGGGTGTCGGCGGCCGGGGCGGCGACGGCGGCGACGCCGGTTTCGTGTCGGTGTTGAGCTACGCCGGCACCGGAGGTTCGGGGGGCGACGCCACGGGTCTCGGCGGGATCGGCGGGGCCGGCGGGGACGGCGGCAACACCGGATGGCTGGCGCCGTTCGCGTTCGGCGGGTCCGCCGGACGGGGCGGGCTCGGTGTCGCCCGCGGCGGTGACGGCGGAACCGGCGGCCGGGCCGCGCTGTTCACCGGCTGGGGTGGGGACGGCGGGTCCAGCGGCAGTGCCACCGGCCCGGTTGGCGACGGGGGTGCCGCCGGCGACGGCGGGCGGGGCCCGTTGTTCGCCCTGTTCGGCGGCGGCGGCGGCGACGGCGGCTTCGGTGGTGACAGCGGTTCGGTCTCCGGGATCGGCGGGGCCGGCGGCAATGGGGGCAATCTCGGCCTCATCGCGCTGATCGGATCGGGTGGATCGGGCAGTCGCGGTGGAACGGGGAGCACGACCGGGGGTGCCGGCGGCGCTGGCGGCGGCGGCGGCTACCTCATCGGGCGCGGCGGCGACGGCGGCGACGGTGGCGCCGGCCGCACCGGCGGCGGGGGCGGACCGGGCGGGCCGGGTCGCCTGCTTTTCGTCATCCCCAACGACGGCACGCCGGGTGCTGACGGGGCCACGACCGGCAGTCCTGCCGGGGCTCAGCCGTAGGACTGCCACCCCGTCTGCCCCGACCAACCCTGCCCGTCCAGCAGAACCCCCGGGGCACCGGGCCGTACCGACCCGATCACCCGCCAGCCGTGCGGCGGGTAGTCCGGGAAGCACGCCACCAGCGCGTGGTCCTCACCGCCGGCGAGGACCAGCGACCACGGATCGACTCCGGCGGCCGCCGCGGCGTCGGCCACCGCGTCGACGTCGGTGCGCAGCGTCGCGCCGCGCAAGTCGATCATCACCCCGGAGGCGGCGGCGACGTGACCGAGGTCGGCCAGTAGACCGTCGGAGACATCCGTCATGGCCTGGGCCCCCGCCTCGGCGGCGGCCCGGCCCTGGCCGTAGGGCGGCCGGGGCACGCGGTGACAGGCGCGCAGATCCTCGAACCCGTCACCGGCTTGACCAATCTCGTTGCGCAGCAACGCTAACCCCGCCGCTGAGCGGCCGAGGTCACCGGCGACGGCGATCAGTGAACCGGCGCGGGCTCCGCTTCGCAGCACCGGTTGGCGGGCCTGCAGGTCACCGAACGCGGTGACCGACACCACCCACTGCGGGCTGGCGACGAGATCGCCGCCGACGACACCGGCACCGACCCGAGCCGCCTCCGACCACATCCCGTCGGCCAGATCGACCACCTCGGCCGCCGGCGTCTCGGGTGGCGCCCCGAAGGCGACGACGAACCCGGTGACCCGCGCGCCCATCGCCTCGATGTCGGCGGCGTTCTGGGCGATGGCCCTGCGCCCCACTTCATTCGGGGTGGACCAGTCCCGCCGAAAGTGGCTGCCCTCCACGAGCATGTCGGTGCTGACCGCGACCCGGCCGTCGGCGGCGTTCAGGACCGCGGCGTCGTCGCCGGGACCGACCGCCACATCCGCGGACTGTCGGCGTCCGCGCACCAACCGGTCGATGAGCGCGAACTCCCCCACCTGCTGCAGGGAAGCCTCGGACTGACCGCCCGGCGCACCGGTCACGACGTTCGCCCTCCCTGACTCCCCTGCCCCTGCGGTACCTTTGAGCACGTCAGTCTAGGGCCCACCGCGAGGGGCCAACCGGCGAGGTGAGCGACGTGCAGGGCGGTACGGATCGGCCCCTCCCGGATGACGCCGACACCGACACAAAAGCCGACGCCGATACCGGCCCCGACGCCGACGCCCCACCCCGAGCCCTGCTGATCGCCGCTCTGCTGATCGCGGTGCTGGCCGTCGGCGGGGTTCTGGCCGTGGCCGCGACCCGCCGCGTCCCGCCGGCTCCCGTCGTCATCGCCGCGGTGCCCGCGCCGTCGGCCGAGGAACCCGAGTGTCGGGCGCTGCTGGCCACCCTGCCCGAGCGGCTCGGTGACTACCGCCGCGCCGAGACCGCCCAGCCGACACCGGTGGGAGCCGCCGCCTGGCGCGCGGACCCCGCGGCGGACCCGGTGATCCTGCGCTGCGGACTGGACCGGCCCGCCGAGTTCGTCGTCGGCGCCCCCATCCAGATGGTGGACCAGGTGCAGTGGTTCCGCATCGCCGACGCCGACACGCGGCGCAGCACCTGGCTGTGCGTCGACCGGCCGGTGTATGTGGCGTTGACCCTGCCCGACGGGTCCGGGCCCGCGCCGATCCAGACCCTGTCCGCGGTGATCGAGCGCAGCATGCCGGCCATCCCGATCCGGCCCGGCAGGCCCTGAGTCAGCGCAAGCCGGTGCCGCGGGCCAGCGCGGTGTCCACCATCGTCCCGACCAGCGTTTTGTAGTCCACCCCGCTGGCGCCCCACATCCGCGGATACATCGAGATGGTGGTGAACCCGGGCATGGTGTTGATCTCGTTGATCAGCGGGCCGTCCTCGGTGAGGAAGAAGTCCACCCGCGCCAGCCCCTCACAGTCCAGTGCTGTGAAGGTACGAATCGCCAAGTCCTGCAACACCGCTTCGGTCTGAGCGTCGAGTTTGGCCGGGACGTCCAACTCGGCGACGTCGTCGAGGTACTTGGTCTCAAAGTCATAGAAGCCCGGGCCGTCACCGTCACCGTCGCCGCCGCCGACCCGGATCTCACCGACGGTACTGGCGCGCAACTGCCCGTCCGGGAACTGCAGCACCCCGCATTCCAACTCGCGGCCGCGGATCGCGGCCTCGACGATGACCTTCGGGTCGTGCCGGCGCGCCTCGGCGATCGCGCCGGCCAGCCCGGCCGGACCGTCGACCCGGCTGACACCGATCGAGGAGCCGCCGCGGGCGGGCTTGACGAACAGCGGGAATCCCAGCCGGGCGAGGTCCTCGCCGGCCGGGGCGTCGTGGCCGGGCCGCAGGACCAGATAATCCCCGATGGGCAACCCATCGGCGGCCATCAGTTTCTTGGCGAACTCCTTGTCCATGCCCGCGGCGCTGGCCAGCACCCCGGCCCCGACGTAGGGCAGGCCGGCCATTTCCAGCAGACCCTGGACGGTGCCGTCCTCCCCGTAGGGCCCGTGCACGACCGGGAAGACGACGTCGATCCCGGCCAGCACCTCCCCGATGCCGGCCAGCGGCCAGTCGGACGCACCAAGGACCTGCGGCAGGTTTCCGTCGGCGATCACCAGATCGTCGGGGTCGACGTCGGTGCGCACCCAGGAGCCGTCCGGGGCGATGCCGATCGGCACCGCCTCGAAGCGCTCCGGGTCCAGGTTGCGCAGGATGCTGCCGGCCGACACGCAGGAGATCGCGTGCTCGGAACTGCGGCCGCCGTAGACGACGGCGACGCGGATCCGGGCGCCGGAGGGGGACGTCACAAGCAACAGAGGCTACCGCCATCGGCCACGGGAGCCCGAAACCCGTCCCGGCAGCCGTGTGCGACGGCCCTACTCCAGCGCGGCCAGGACATCGGCCACCAGGTCGTCGGTGTCCTCGATGCCGGCCGAAATCCGGGCGAACCCGTCGGGCACCGCATCGCCCCAGCGCGCCCGGCGGTCCACCGAGGTGTGGATGCCGCCGAAGCTGGTGGCCGCCACCAGCAACGCACTGCGCCGTACCAGGTCGTGCACCGCCGCGGCGTCGGCGAGTTCGATCGACAGCAGACCGCCGAAGTGCCGCATCTGACTCAGCGCCACCGGGTGTGCGGGGTCGTCGGGCAGTCCGGGATAGCGCAGCTTCTGCACCCTCGGATGGCCGTGCAGCGCGGTGGCCAGCGCCAGGGCGTTGCGGCACTGGCGGTCGAACCGCAGCCCCAGAGTCCCGATACTGCGCAGCAGCATCCAACACTCCAGCGCACCCAGGACCGGCCCGGACAGCAGCCGTTCGCGTTCCACGGCCTGCATCAGTTCGGGGTGGCTGCCGGCGACATAGCCGGCGAGCAGATCGCTGTGTCCAGCCAGCGATTTGGTGGCGCTGGCCACCACCAGGTCGGCGCCCAGCGACAGCGGCTGCTGACCGAGCGGGGTGGCGGTGGTGTTGTCGACCAGCAGCAGCCCGCCGCGGCGATGACAGATCCCGGCCAGGCGGTGCAGGTCGACCACGTCCAGGCCGGGGTTGGTCGGCGACTCCGCCAAGACCACGTCGGCCTCCGCAGCGGCGTCGCACAGCTGTATCGCCGTCGCCTCGCGCACGGTAACCCCCGATGCGGCAAGGTTTTCCCGGGCGTACCGGCGCACCTGGTAGTAGCCGTCGGCCGGGACTACCAGCACGGCGCCGGGCCGGGTCACCACCCGCAGCGCGGCGGTGACCGCGGCCATCCCCGAGCCGAAGCACAGTGCCGCAGCGGCGTCCTCCAACTGCGCGAGTGCGGACTCGAGGTGCACCCAGGCCGGGTTGGAGTACCGGCCGTAGACGTGGGCCTCGCTGCCCTCCTCGGCCGCCAGGTGGAACGCCGAGGCCGGAACCGGGACCTGCGCCACCGGCGCGCCCGGAATCGCCTCGGAATCAACCGCTTTGACGGTGCGGGTGGAGTCGCCGTAGCGCTCGGTCATGGGCGTCTCACTCCGGTTTGGTGCTGCGGCCCAGCAGCAGGGCGATGGCCTCGTCGACGGACAGTCCGCGATGACACACCCGGTGGACCGCCTCGGTGAGCGGCATCTCGACACCGTAGCTGGATGCCAGGGCCAGGATCGCCGAGCAGGATGCGACGCCCTCGGCGACGTGGCCCCGGCCGGCCCGCTCAGCCTCGGCCAGGGTGTCGCCGCGGCCGAGGCGCTCACCGAAGCCGCGGTTGCGGGAGTGCGGCGAGGTGCACGTGGCGACCAGGTCCCCCACCCCGGCCAGGCCGGCCAGCGTTGTGACGTTGGCGCCCAGGGCCGTTCCCAGCCGGATGATCTCGGCCAGCCCGCGGGTGATGATCGCCGCGGCGGTGTTCTCCCCCAGTCCGACGCCGGCCGCCATTCCGCAGGCCAGGGCGATGACGTTCTTGCACGCCCCGCCGATCTCGGTGCCGACGACATCGGAGTTGGTGTAGGGCCGCAGATATCCGGTGTTCAGCCCCCGCTGCAAGGCCACCGCGCGGCCGGAGTCCCGGCATGCCACCACGGTCGCGGCGGGCTGCTCGCGGGCGATCTCATCGGCCAGGTTGGGTCCGGAGACCACCGCGATCTGCCCGTGATCGCAGCCGGTGACCGCCGCGATCACCTGGCTCATCCGCATGCAGGTGCTCAACTCGATGCCCTTGGCCAGGCTGACCAGGGTCGCCTGGGCGGCGATGTGCGGCCGCCAGGCCTCGAGGTTGGCGCGCAACGTCTGGGCGGGCACACCCAGCAGCACGGTGTACACCCCGTCAAGTGCCGCCGCCGGGTCTGCGGTGGCCTGGATCCGGCCCGGCAGCGTGATCCCGGGCAGGTAACGGTCGTTGCGGCGCGCGGTGTTGATCTGCTCGGCGACGGCCGCGGTGCGGGCCCACAGTCGGACGTCACCGCCGGCGTCGGCCAGCACCTTGGCCATCACGGTGCCCCACGCGCCGGCGCCCATCACTGTCGCGGTCCCCAGCGTCATCGGCATCGAGCTCCTGTCTGGGTCCGGTGCGGGGCCCTGGGTTGGCCCCGGGGTGTGGGCCCTGTCCCGCCGGCTTCCCCGTCCACCTAATCACGCTAATCACACCGGGCGCTGGCAGGATGTCGACCGTGGGCGTCGGTCTGATCATCGCGGTCAAACGCCTCGACGCCGCCAAAAGCCGGCTCGCGGCGTTGTTCGGCGGGGATGCCCGCGAACGTGTCGTGCTGGCGATGCTGATCGACACCATCACCGCCGCCCGGGAGGTGCCCGCGGTCGGGTCGGTCACGGTGGTGACACCTGATACTGCGGTCGCAGCCGCCGCCACGGACCTCGGCGCCGCCGTCGTCAGCGACCCGACGCCGCCCGGCCATCACGACGCGCTCAACAACGCCATCCTGGCGGCATACCGGGTCGTGTCGAAATCGACGTCGAATGTTGTTGTGCTGCAGGGTGATCTGCCCGCACTGCGGGCCACAGAACTCAGCGGCGCGCTGGCGGCGGCGGGCGGGCACCCGCGCAGTTTCGTCGCCGACCGGCAGGGCAGCGGCACGTCGGCGCTGTTCGCCTTCGGGGTGCCGCCGCAGCCGCTTTTCGGCGCCGGCTCGGCCGAGCGGCATCGCGAGTCCGGAGCGGTCGAACTCACCGGCGACTGGCCGGGTCTGCGCTGCGACATCGACACCCCCGCCGACCTCGCCGTGGCGCGCCGGCTGGGCGTGGGTGCGGCCACCACCGCGGCCGCCGGGTTGCCCGCCGGTTAGGCACCGGCGCCCATTCCTGCCAGCCCCCCCACGGCACGGCACCGATGGGGGATGATGGCACTCATGACCGAGGCCCGAACCGAGTCCCCAGCAGCCGAGGGCACCGGACCGAGCCGGGACGACGCTCCCGCCGCACCCCCGGCGGCCACCCCGGCACCAGTTGACAACCCGCTGCCCGCCGGGCGCTACCTCAACCGCGAGCTGAGTTGGCTGGACTTCAACAACCGGGTGCTCACCCTGGCCGCCGACACCTCGCTGCCGCTGCTGGAGCGGGCCAAGTTTTTGGCCATCTTCGCCTCCAATCTGGACGAGTTCTACATGGTGCGGGTCGCCGGTCTCAAACGCCGCGACGAGATGCGGTTGTCGGTCCGCTCGGCCGACGGCCTCTCCCCGCGCGAGCAACTCCGCCTGATCGGTGAGCGCACCCAGCAGCTGGCCATCCGCCACGCCCGGATCTTCCTGGAAGCGGTCCGGCCCGGTCTGGCGGAGGAGGGTATCCACATCGTCGGTTGGTTCGAACTCACCGAGGCCGAACGCAGCGAGTTGTCGGTCTACTTCTCCGAACAGGTTTTCCCGGTACTGACCCCGCTGGCCGTGGATCCGGCGCACCCCTTTCCCTTCGTCAGCGGGCTGAGCCTGAACCTGGCCGTGGCCGTCCGCTCCCCCAGCGACGGCTCCGAACGTTTCGCCCGGGTCAAGGTGCCCGACAATGTGGACCGGTTCGTGCGCCTCAAGGACACCGACCCGGACGTCAAGACCGCCCGGTTCCTGCCGATGGAGGACCTCATCGCGGCGTTCCTGCCGGCGCTGTTCCCCGGGATGGAGATCGTCGAGCACCACGCCTTTCGGATCACCCGCAACGCCGATATGGACGTCGAGGACCGTGACGAGGATCTGCTGCAGGCCCTCGAACGCGAATTGGCGCGGCGGCGCTTCGGGCCACCGGTGCGGCTGGAGGTCTCCGACGACATGTCCGAGTACATGCTCGGCCTGCTGTTGCGGGAACTCGACGTCAACCCCGGTGACATCGTGCAGGTCCCGGGTCTGCTGGACCTCTCGGCACTGTGGCAGATCTACGCCGTCGACCGGCCGACGCTCAAGGACCCGCCGTTCGTGCCGGCCACCCACCCCGCTTTCGGTGAGACCGGCAAGAGCATTTTCGCCACCCTGCGCGACGGCGACGTGCTGGTGCACCACCCCTATCAGTCGTTCTCGACCAGTGTGCAGCGCTTCATCGAGCAGGCCGCCGCCGATCCGGATGTGCTGGCCATCAAGCAGACTCTGTACCGCACCTCCGGGGACTCCCCGATCGTCAACGCGCTCATCGAGGCCGCCGACGCCGGTAAGCAGGTGGTCGCTCTGGTGGAACTGAAAGCACGCTTCGACGAACAGGCCAACATCAAATGGGCGCGGGCCCTGGAAGATGCCGGCGTGCACGTGGTGTACGGCCTGGTCGGGCTCAAGACACACTGTAAAACCTGTCTGGTGGTCCGCCGCGAGGGCGCCACGATCCGGCGGTACTGCCATATCGGCACCGGCAACTACAACCCGAAAACCGCACGACTCTATGAGGACGTCGGCCTGCTGACCGCTGCCCCGGATATCGGTGCGGATCTGACCGATCTGTTCAACTCGCTCACCGGATACTCGCGCAAAGTCGGCTACCGCAACCTGTTGGTGGCCCCGCGCGGGGTGCGCTCCGGCAT
>VERS01000638.1 GCA_018882545.1 Mycobacterium sp. | reverse complement strand
GCCGCCTCCCGGACCCCGACCACATGGTCGTCGCGATGCATGAACAGGTCGACGGCCAGCATCACCGCGATGGCCACGGTCAGCGCGACCCAAGCCCAGACCGGGACCACCAGTTGGAGATCATCCATACCGGAACACTACAACGGAATTGTAATTCGTCAATTAAGTGACGCGGAACGGTCTCAGAGCCGGGCGAAATCCTCCTTGCCCCGCTCGAACTCGGCCAGCATCTCCGCGGTCAGTGTGGGCCTGACCTCGCTGATCGCCCGCACGTAGTCCTCGGTGGTGGCCGGCTGACCGGCGCGAGAATTCATCTCACGCTCGAAGGCGGCCTGGGCTCCCTTGCGGGCCGCGAATTCGATGTCAGCCGGGGTGAACAGCTCCGACGCGGTCACCAGCCGGTCGACGTCGATATGGGCGCCCGGTGCGCCGAGGTAGCGCTGCCAGACCGCCCGGCGGGCCGGCTGATCGGGTGGCCCGACCGGGATCACGTAGTCGAACCGGCCGGGCCGCAGGAACGCCGAGTCCAGCGAGTGCACCGCGTTGGTGGCGCACACCAGCAGCCGGCTGTCGTGCTGGCGGAACGCCGGGATCAGTTTGAGCAGTTCGTTGGTGACGCCCAGTTCGGCGGTCGACGCCCCGGCGCGGGCGGTGGCGATCTCCTCCACCTCGTCGATGAACAGTACGAGCTCGTCGAGTTCGGCCAGATCGGCGAAGGCCTCCCGGAGCGAGGCCGCCAGCCCCCCGGTTCCGGTGGCCGCCAACCGGGACGGGAACAGCTCCACGAAGGGCCAGCCCAGCCGGGAGGCGATGGCCTTGGCGAAGCTGGTTTTGCCGGTGCCGGGCGGGCCGAACAGGATGACGGCCTTGGGCGGGCTGACCCCGTAGCGGTCGGCCACCTCCGGGTGGGCCAGCGGGTCGACGATGCGAAGTTCGATGATCTGCTTCTCGGTCTCCATTCCGGCCAGGTCGTCCCACAGCCCGGGCGGGGGCATCTGCCCGCCGAGTTCGTCGAGCAGGTTGGCCTGGTCCGGGCCGAGGTGCTCGAGCAGTTCGTAGTAGACCAGGTGCTCCCGCCGGGTGTACCCGGAGTTCTCCAGCGCCCCCGCGCCGGTCGCGCCGTCGGTCAGCACCGCACAGATCCGCCGCACCCCGGCCGAACGCAGCCGCCGCTCCAGGTCGGCCAGCAGCGCGGACCCCACTCCGCGGCCCCGCCAGCGCGCCCCGATCGCCAACAACAGGATCCAGGCCCGCTCCCCCTGGGTCTGGGCCACCGCCATCCCGACCACCTCGTCGCCGACCTCGGCCACCACCGCCGGTTCCCCGGACCGGGCCGCGGCCACCACCTCGGCGACGCTGAACACCGGTTCGGACGCCCCCGGACCGCGGCTCTGGTCCCACACCGCGATGGCCTGATCGAGGTCCTCGTCGTGATAGTCGCGCAGGCGCCAGACCGGCATCGCGTCCACCTCCTTACAGATGTCGAGAGGTACAGCCGCGTCGGCACCGCTTGTGGTGCGAGGATTCACCTCAACGTATCACCGAGGAGGGAAACCGTGGCATCACCGCCCGCCGCGCCGCCGGACTACATCGAGGAGGTCCGCGGCGACGTCACCTACATCCGCACCGACGCGGACCTGCCGCCGGTGGCGATCATCGACCGCTCCCCGATCACCACCCGGCACAAACTCGTCTTCGGGGCGATCGCCGTGCTCGGCGCGGTGGCCTGGGCGGTGATCGCCTTCCTGCGCGGCGAGACCGTCAACGCGGTGTGGTTCGTCGTCGCCGCGATCTGCACCTACATCATCGGATTCCGGTTCTACGCCCGGCTGATCGAGATGAAGATCGTCCGCCCCCGCGACGAGCACGCCACCCCGGCGGAGATCTACGAGAACGCCACCGACTACATGCCCACCGACCGGCGGGTGCTCTTCGGCCACCACTTCGCCGCGATCGCCGGGGCCGGGCCGCTGGTGGGTCCGGTGCTGGCCACCCAGATGGGCTACCTGCCCGGGGCCATCTGGATCGTCATCGGCGCGGTGCTGGCCGGCTGTGTGCAGGACTACCTGGTGCTGTCG
>VERS01000637.1 GCA_018882545.1 Mycobacterium sp. | reverse complement strand
CGGTGACCCTGGCCGACGCCGCCGCGGAGGTGCTGCCCGGTGCCCGCGAGGCGGCTCTGGCCCGGGCCCGCACGCTGTTCGCCGCCGAGGCCGTCGGCGGGGCGTCCGATTGCGTGGACGCCGCCGTCGACTACGCCAAGGTGCGCGAGCAGTTCGGCCGCACCATCGCCACCTTCCAGGCCGTCAAACACCACTGCGCCAACATGCTGGTGGCCGCCGAGTCGGCGGTGGCCTGCGTGTGGGACGCCGCCCGCGCGGCCGAAGAGCCCGGTCCGGACGGTGCGGAGCAGTTCGGTCTGATCGCCGCGGCCGCGGCCACCCTGGCATTCCCGGCCTATGTCCGCAACGCGGAGTTGAACATTCAGGTGCACGGTGGGATCGGGTTCACCTGGGAGCACGACGCGCACCTGCACCTGCGCCGGGCGCTGAGCGTGCAGTCGGTGCTCGGCGGCGACGGCCCGGCCACTGACCTGTTCACCTTGACCGTCAAGGGCGTCAAACGCGCTAACAGCCTGGATCTGCCGCCGGAGGCCGAGCAGCTGCGCACCGAGATCGCCGCCGAGGCCCGCCGGATCGCCGCACTGGATGACCTGGCCCGGATCGACGAACTGATCGCCACCGGCTACGTCATGCCGCACTGGCCCAAGCCGTGGGGCCGCGCCGCCGGCGCCGTCGAGCAGTTGCTGGTGGAGGAGGAGTTCGCCGCCGCCGGGGTCGCCCGCCCCGACTACGGGATCACCGGGTGGGTGATCCTCACCCTGATCCAGTACGGGACGCCCGACCAGATCGAGCGGTTCGTGGAAAAGGCGCTGCGCCGCGACGAGGTCTGGTGCCAACTGTTCTCCGAACCGTCGGCCGGCTCCGACGCCGCCGCCGTCAAAACCAGAGCCACCCGCGTCGACGGTGGTTGGGTCATCAACGGCCAGAAGGTGTGGACCTCCGGCGCGCACTACTGCCAACGCGGATTGGCCACCGTGCGAACCGATTTCGAGGCCCCCAAGCACGCCGGCATCACCATGGTCATCCTGGACATGAAGGCGCCGGGTGTCGAGGTCCGCCCGCTGCGCCAGATCACCGGCGGCTCGGATTTCAACGAGGTGTTCTTCAACGACGTCTTCGTGCCGGACTCCGACGTCGTCGGTGAACCCAACGCGGGCTGGACGGTGGCGCGGGCGACGCTGGGCAACGAGCGGGTCAGCATCGGCGGGGGAGCCGGGGGCATCACCCCGGCCAGCGCCTGGCTGGTGCACCTGGCCCAGACCCACGGCGACCGGCTCGCCGGTGCGGTGCCGCGGGTGGGCCGGTTCCTGGCCGACGACCACGGGCTGCGGCTGCTCAACCTGCGCCGCGCCGCCCGCAGCATCTCCGGCGCCGGGCCCGGCCCGGAGGGCAACATCACCAAACTCAAACTGGCCGAGCACTTCGGTGAACAGGGTGCGATCGCGGCGGCGCTGGTCGGCCCGGAGTTGGCCCTGGACACCGGTGAGGCCGCGCTGGCCGCGCTGGCGGCGATGGGTGCGCGCGGGATGGCCATCGCGGGTGGGACCTCGGAGGTGGCCCGCAACCAGATCGCCGAGCGGATCCTGGGCATGCCCCGCGATCCGCTGATCAGGTAGCCGCGCCACCTAGGCTGGCGGAATGACCGACGTCGTCATCACCGTCCGCGGCTCCCACGCGGTCACCTCATCGCCCGAGCAGGCGACCGTCTACGCCGTCGTCAGCGCCGACGGTCCCGCGCCCGAACCGGTGTTCGGGCTGGTCGCGGCCAGCCTTGCCGAACTCACCGAATCTCTGCCGGTAACCCGCTACACCGTCGAGCAGATCCGCACGGGTGCGCACCGCCCCTACAACCAGGACGGACACCAACTGCCGCTGGTGCACACCGCCTCGGCAGCGGTGACGGCGACGTTCACCGACTTCGAGGACCTGGCCGCCTGGATCGGGCGCACCGCCGGCCTTGCCGGTCTTGCCGTCAACCACATCGAGTGGGCGCTGACCGAGCAGCGCCGGCTGACCGTGGAGCGCGAGACCCGCCAGGAGGCGGTCCGGGACGCCCGGCGGCGGGCCCAGGACTACGCC
>VERS01000636.1 GCA_018882545.1 Mycobacterium sp. | reverse complement strand
CCGCATCGACGCTCACGTCGCAGGGATAGACCAGTTTGCTGCCGAACTCGTCGGCAAACTTGGCGACGCGTTCCTGAAAGCGTTCATTCTGGAAGGTAAACGCCAGGGTGGCTCCTTCACGATGGCAGGCCTTGGCGATGCCATAGGCGATCGAATGTTTGGAGAGCAGACCGGTAATCAGAATGCGCTTGCCAGCGAGGAAACCCATGACGACTCCTTTTTACACCATTAACAATCCCGTGATTATACGTTGAAGCGCCGGCAGATCAGTTAGACTTGCAGGATGGTTTTTTTGGATAAAGTTCCTGGTCGACAGCGGCGCCGGACGGGTCGTCCTCAACGGACGCAGCGCCCCGTCGCCGTCGGCCCAGGAGGTGCTCGCCGAACTCGGCGCCCGCACCGAAATCGTCGTCGAACTCGGCGATCTCGCCGAACCGGGGGTGGCGCGGCGGCTGGCCGAAGCAGCCGAGGACGGCGGGCATCCGCTGCGCGGTGTCATCCACTCCGCGGCCGTGCTCAGCGACGAGTTGGTCGGTGGACTCACCAGGGACAGCCTGGCGGCGATCTGGGCCCCCAAGGCCGTCGGTGCGGTGCGACTGCACGAGGCCCTCAACGAGAGGCCGGAGCACAGCGAAGCCGAGGGTGGAGTCGAGGATGAGGTCGCGGACGGCCTCGGGGAGGAAACGCACCGGCGACTGGACTGGTGGGTCGGATTCTCCTCAATGGCCTCGCTGCTGGGCTCACCCGGACAGTTGTCCTACGCCTGTGCCAACGCCTGGCTGGACGCGATGGTGCAGTGGCGCCGCGCGGCGGGACTGCCCGCCACCGCCATCAACTGGGGGCAGTGGGCCGACGTCGGTCTGGCCCGCACCGCCAGTTTCAGCGTGCTCGACCCGATGTCGCCGGCCGAGGGTGTCGAGGCCCTCGAAGCGGTCCTCGCCGGTGATCTCACCAATATCGGTGTGGCGCGGCTGCGGCTGGACCGGGCTGCCGAGGCCTTCCCGGAAATCGGGGAGCTGAGCTACTTCGCCAACCTCGCGGCCGAACTGGACCTCAGCGATGCCGACGATGACTGGGCCGGGCCAGACGCGCTGCGCGAACTGGACGCCGCCGATATCGACCGGGTCGTCACCGCGCGCCTGCGCAAACGAATCTCGGCGGTGATGGGTTTCTCCGGCGACGGCGCCATCGAAACCGACCAGCCGCTGACCGGGCTGGGCATGGACTCGCTGATGGCGGTGCGGATGCGCAACACCGTCCGGGCCGACTTCGGGGTCGAACCTCCGGTGGCCCTTATCCTGCAGGGTGCCACCCTGGCCGACCTCGCCGTGGACCTGATCCGCCAACTCGGCCTCGCCGAGTCCACCACCGAACGTCCCAACGTCGTTCGTGACCGTGCACAACAACGCGCCGCCGCCCGTCAACAGGCCGCGGCGCGCCGAAAGGTTAGACAACGACCGTGACCACCTCAAGTCCCAACGCGATCGCGATCGTCGGCATGGCCGGGCGGTTCCCCGGTGCCGCGTCGCTGTCGGAGTTCTGGCGCAACCTGCGCAACGACGTGGAGTCCATCGTCGACCTCTCCGAGGACGACCTGATCGACGCCGGGGTGGGGGAGAACGCCCTGGCCAACCGGTCCTATGTACGGCGGGCCGCGCTGCTGCCCGGCATCGAGGAGTTCGACGCGGACTTCTTCGGGTTCACCCCGCAGGCGGCGCGCATGCTCGATCCCCAGCACCGGCTCTTCCTGCAGGCCGCCTGGCACGCTCTGGAGGACGCCGGCTACGACCCGGCCGATAGCGACAAGACGGTCGGCGTGTTCGGGACCAGTTCCACCAGCGGGTATCTGCTGCACAACGTGATGTCGCACTACGACCCGGCGATGGTGATCGGGCAGGGCGCCAGCTTCGACATGGTGAACCTCTCGCTGAGCAACGACAAGGATCACCTGGCCACCCGGGTGGCCCACCAACTCAACCTCCGCGGCCCGGCGCTGTCGGTCCAGACCGCATGCTCCTCATCGCTGGTCGCCGTGCACCTGGCCTGCCAGAGCATCCTCAACGGCGAATGCGAGATGGCGCTGGCC
>VERS01000635.1 GCA_018882545.1 Mycobacterium sp. | reverse complement strand
GGGGATGCCCCAGTCGGCGACGGCCGGGTAGCGCACCTCGCCGTAGCGCACCACCTGCTCCACCCGCGCCCACGAGGTGCCGCCGGCGCCTGCGACGTCGACCGCGGCGATCGGCATAACGTGCAGTTGCCGCGCGGCCGCGGTGCCGATCCCGTGCCCGACCTCCTTGACCACGACCGGGTAGTCCAGTTCGGCCGCCAGCCGGTCCAGGCGTTGCAGCGAGCCGGTGAAATCGGTGTCGCCGTTGCACTGCATGGCCTCCTGCAGCGGATTGACATGCACCGCAACGGCATTCGCGCCCACCCGCTGCAGCGCCCGAGTCAGCCGCGGGGCCAGGTCGTCGGACACCTGGGCCAGCCCGATGTTGCCGATCAGCAGCACGTCGGGGGCCACGTCGCGCACCTCGAAACTGGCCGCGGCGGCATCGCCGGCCGGGTCGTCGTCGAGCATGATGCGCTGCGAGCCCAGCATCATGCCGATCCCCAGCTTCTGCGCCGCGGCGGCCAGGTTGCGGTTGATGGTGCGGGCCAACTCGGCCCCGCCGGTCATCGCGCCGATCAGCACCGGCGCCTGCAACGGCGCGCCGAGGAAGCGGGTCCTCAGGTCCACGGAGCTCAGGCTGGTCTGGGTCAGCGCGTTGTAGGGCAGCTCGAACCATTCGAAGCCGGTGCTGACCCCGACGTATTCGACCGGGCCGGTCAGGCAGGCCTCGATGTGGCGCACCTTGCGCGCCGCCAGTCCCTCGGTCATCGGAGCCGGCCCGCGCCGGGTTTGCCGAGCCGGCAGCGGCACAGCCGGTGATGCTGGAACAATGGCACGGTGTCACAGGGTCTGTGGATCGCCATCGCGGTCATCGCCATCCTCGTCATCGTCGCACTGGTCACCGGGTCGGTGCTCTACCGGCGCCGCCAGGTCAGCCTGCGTACGGCCCCCGCGGCTGCTCCGGCCCCCGAAGCCGCCGAGATCGAGGCTCCCACACCCGTGGACCGCTCCGGCGGCTACACCGCCAAGTCTGGCATCACGTTCACACAATCGTCAGCGGCACCGGCCACGGTGGACCGCCCCCGACCCGCGCAGCCGCCCCAGCTCGACACCACCGGCCTGCCCGGCGTCGGGGATGACGCCGCCATCCCCCGGGACTCGCTGAAACGCCCGATCTCCCAGGTCCGGCTACCCGAACCGGAGGTCATCGAGGAGGTCGGCGAGCGGGTCATCGAGGAGGTCGACCAGGGGACCGGCCAGGCGGAGCTCACCCTGCCGCCCGACTTGGCGGTCCCGGAGACGCCGGCGTCGATCAGCGCACCGGTGGATCTGGACACCATCGCCCCGACCGCCGGCCGACTGGAACGGCTGCGCGGGCGGCTGGCCAAATCGCAGAACGCATTCGGGCGCAGCCTGCTGGGCCTGCTGGGCGGCGGCGACCTCGACGAGGACTCCTGGGAGGAGATCGAGGACACCCTGCTGGTGGCCGACCTTGGGCCGACGACCACCGCCTCGGTGGTCGAACACCTGCGGGCGGGGATGGCCGCCGGCAGTGTGCGCAGCGAGGCGCAGGCCCGGGGGGTGCTGCGGCAGGTCCTGGTCCAGGAACTCAACCCGGGTTTCGACCGGTCCATCCGGGCGCTGCCGCACGACGACAAACCTTCGGTGCTGCTGGTGGTCGGGGTCAACGGCACCGGCAAGACCACCACGGTCGGCAAGCTGGCCCGGGTGCTGGTCGCCGACGGCCGCCGGGTGGTGCTCGGGGCCGCCGACACCTTCCGCGCCGCCGCCGCCGACCAGTTGCAGACCTGGGCCTCCCGGGTCGGCGCCGAGGTGGTGCGCGGCCCCGAAGGCGCCGATCCGGCCTCGGTCGCCTTCGACGCCGTCGACGAGGGGATCACCTGCGGTGCCGACGTCGTCGTCATCGACACCGCCGGCCGGCTGCACACCAAGACCGGCCTGATGGACGAACTGGGCAAGGTCAAGCGCGTCGTCGAGAAGCGCGCCGCCGTCGACGAGGTGATGCTGGTGCTCGACGCCACCATCGGACAGAACGGTCTGGCGCAGGCCCGGGTGTTCGCCGACGTCGTCGACATCACCGGAGTCGCA
>VERS01000049.1 GCA_018882545.1 Mycobacterium sp. | reverse complement strand
CGCTGGGACTACGAGGTCGAGTCACCGCTTCGGGACGCCCGCGGCTTCGATCTGAGTCGGGCCTCCGGACCGCCGCCGGTGGTGGACGCCGACGAGGTGGGCGCGGCCAACATGATCCTGACCAACGGCGCCCGCCTGTACGTCGACCACGCCCATCCCGAGTACTCCGCCCCCGAGGTCACCGACCCGTTGGATGCGGTGATCTGGGATAAAGCCGGCGAACGCGTGATGGAGGCCGCCGCGCGCCACGTCGCCAGCGTTCCCGGCGCGGTCAAACTTCAGTTGTACAAGAACAACGTCGACGGCAAGGGCGCCTCCTACGGCACCCATGAGAACTATCTGATGAGCCGTCAGACACCGTTTTCGGCCGTCATCGCCGGGCTCACCCCGTTCATGGTGTCGCGGCAGGTGGTGACCGGCTCGGGCCGGGTCGGGATCGGCCCGTCCGGCGACGAGCCGGGTTTTCAGCTGTCCCAGCGCGCCGACTACATCGAAGTCGAGGTCGGCCTGGAGACCACCCTCAAACGCGGCATCATCAACACCCGCGACGAGCCGCATGCCGACGCCGACAAGTACCGCCGGCTGCATGTGATCATCGGGGATGCCAACCTCGCCGAGACCTCGACCTATCTGAAGGTGGGCACCACCGCGTTGGTGCTCGACCTCATCGAGGAGGGTGTCGACCTGTCCGATCTGGTGTTGGCCAGGCCGGTGCATGCGGTGCACGTGATCAGCCGGGACCCAACCCTGCGCTCCACTGTGGCGTTGGCTGACGGCCGCGAACTGACCGGTCTGGCCCTGCAACGGATCTACCTGGACCGGGTGGCCAAGTTGCTGGAAAGCCGGGATCCGGATCCGCGCGCTTCCGACGTCGTCGCAACCTGGGCACATGTGCTGGATTTGCTGGAGCGCGATCCGATGGAGTGCGCGGAGTTGCTGGACTGGCCCGCCAAGCTGCGGCTGCTGGAGGGATTCCGGAACCGCGAGAACCTCAGTTGGTCCGCCCCCCGGCTACAACTGGTGGACCTGCAGTACTCCGACGTTCGGCTGGACAAGGGCCTCTACAACCGGCTGGTGGCGCGCGGGTCGATGAAGCGGCTGGTCACCGAACAACAGGTCATCGACGCCGTCGACAATCCACCGACCGACACCCGGGCGTACTTCCGGGGCGAATGCCTGCGGCGGTTCGGCGCCGATATCGCCGCCGCCAGCTGGGACTCGGTGATCTTCGACCTTGGCGGCGACTCGTTGGTGCGGATTCCCACCCTGGAACCGCTGCGCGGCAGTAAAGCCCACGTCGGAGCACTGTTGGACTCCGTCGACAGCGCCTCGGAACTGGTGGAGCAACTCACCAACTGAGGAGGTGTTTGGCCGGTCTCGGAGCGGTCGGACCCCACCAGGACGGTAGTGTGGTGATCGGCGGCTGGGCTGACTGGGCCGCCGATGGCGAGCAGGAGGCGGCGATGGCTCAGGAACAGACCAAACGTGGCGGTGGCGGCGAGGATGAGGACCTCACCGGCAGCGCGGCCGGCGGCCAGGAGCGTCGCGAGAAGCTTGCCGCGGAGACCGATGATCTGCTGGACGAGATCGACGATGTGCTCGAGGAGAATGCCGAGGACTTCGTTCGGGCTTACGTCCAAAAGGGCGGCCAGTGACCTGGCCGTCGCCCGATCGTCTGGCCGCAAGTGCTTTCCCGAGACCTGCTCTGAATTCGCCTCTGTTTGCGCCCCCGGCGTCGAATCCGGGTTCGTCCCTGGGTGCCGCCGGCAATCCCGCCGAGTTGTCGTCGTTCTCGGAGTTCCTGCGCCGGCGGGCCCCTGAGCTCCTGCCCGGCGGCGGATTGCCCGGTGTCGGCGTCGCGGTGGGGGAGCCCGGCTCGGCCCTGCCGCACGGAACCACCATCGTGGCGCTGAAGTACCGGGGCGGTGTGGTGATCGCCGGGGACCGCCGGTCGACCCAGGGCAACATGATCGCCGGCCGCGACGTCCAGAAGGTGTACATCACCGACGACTACACCGCGACCGGCATAGCCGGAACCGCCGCGCTGGCTGTCGAATTCGCCCGACTCTACGCGGTCGAACTTGAGCACTACGAGAAGCTCGAGGGCGTGCCGATGACCTTCGCCGGTAAGGTCAACCGGCTGGCGATCATGGTGCGGGGCAACCTCGGCGCTGCGCTTCAGGGTTTTGTGGCTCTGCCGTTACTGGTTGGCTACGACATCGACGCCACCGACGCCGACGCGGCCGGACGTATCGTGTCCTTCGACGCCGCCGGCGGCTGGCACCTCGAGGAGGAGGGCTACCAGGCGGTCGGCTCCGGCTCGCTGTTCGCCAAAGCGTCGATGAAGAAGTTGTATCCCGGTGTCACCGACGCCGATTCGGCTCTCAAGGTCGCCGTCGAGGCCCTCTACGATGCAGCCGACGACGATTCGGCCACCGGTGGCCCGGATCTGGTTCGCGGCATCTACCCGACCGCGGTCACCCTCGAGGTCGACGGCGCCCACGAGGTCACTGAGGAGCGAATCTCGGCCCTGGCCCGCGAGGTGATCGAAAAACGCTCACGCACCGACGAATTCGGCCCCAGCGGGCGGCCCAGTAATCAAGCCCCGCGGGCTGATTCATGACGGGTTCTGACTTGTGACATTTCCCTATTTCATCTCGCCCGAGCAGGCGATGCGCGAGCGGTCCGAGATCGCGCGCAAGGGGATCGCCCGGGGCCGCAGTGTGGTGGCGCTGGCCTATGCCGGCGGTGTGCTGTTCGTAGCGGAGAACCCGTCGCGGTCGTTGCAGAAGGTCAGCGAGATCTACGATCGGGTCGGTTTCGCCGCGGTCGGCCGGTTCAACGAATTCGACAGCCTGCGGCGCGGCGGAATCCAGTACGCCGACACCCGCGGCTACGCCTACGACCGGCGCGACGTCAGCGGTCGGCAACTGGCCAACGTCTACGCCCAGACCCTCGGATCCATTTTCACCGAACAGGCCAAGCCGTACGAGGTCGAACTCTGCGTCGCCGAGGTCGCCCACTATGGGGAGTCCAAAGCACCTGAGCTGTACCGGATCACCTATGACGGGTCGATCGCCGATGAGCCGCACTTCGTCGTCATGGGCGGCACGACTGACCCGATCATCGGCGCACTCAAGGATTCCTACTCCGAGAATGCCGAACTGGCCCAGGCAGTTCAGATCGCGGTCGACGCACTGCGGGCGGGGATCGCCAGCACGGTGGGCAACGCCACACCCGCCGCCGAGCCGAGGATCCTCGGGCCCGCAACCCTGGAGATCGCGATACTGGACGCCAACCGGCCACGGCGGGCCTTCCGGCGTATCACCGGCCCGGCTCTGGAAGCTCTGCTGCCCGCCACCGAGGTGGCGCCGGCCTCGGAGGGCGAAGCCGCCCCCGGCGACTAGCGCCCGCCGTAATTCGGCGGCGGCGCCTGCTGCGGGGTGTAGTGCATGTACGAGACGTTCTCGACCCGGCGTGCGGGGTCCCCGTGCGTCTCCGGTTCCGGGACACTCCAGCTCAGGACGACGACGGCGATCGCCACCAGAGCCGCCAGCGCATAACCAATCCTGCGGCCGACGGTCCTGGCGTTTGGAGTCACACACCCCAGCCTAGTGAAAGAGATTCGGCAGGCGGAAACCACCACGCCGAGCTCGCAGGTCTTTGCTCCCATCGGGTAGGCCCCGGTTAGTCGACGTTTGCTGGCCAGGCGTCCGCCGGGTCAGGCCCGGAGCGCAATCTCGCCCAGCCGCATACCCAACCACCGGGCGGGCCAACCAGTAGGCTCGTGATGTGCAGCGCAGAATCATGGGCATCGAAACGGAGTTCGGTGTCACCTGCACGTTCCACGGGCATCGCCGGTTGAGTCCGGATGAGGTGGCCCGCTACCTGTTCCGGCGGGTGGTGTCCTGGGGTCGAAGTTCCAACGTCTTTCTGCGCAACGGGGCCCGGCTGTACCTCGATGTCGGTAGCCATCCCGAGTACGCCACCGCCGAGTGCGACAACCTGATCCAACTCGTCACCCACGACCGCGCCGGGGAAAGGGTCCTGGAGGACCTGCTTGTCGACGCCGAGCATCGGCTGGCCGACGAGGGCATCGGCGGGGATATCTACCTGTTCAAGAACAACACCGACTCGGCCGGAAACTCCTACGGCTGCCACGAGAATTACCTGATCGTCCGTGCCGGCGAGTTCTCCCGGATCTCCGATGTCCTGCTGCCCTTCCTGGTCACCCGGCAGCTGATCTGCGGGGCCGGCAAGGTGCTGCAGACCCCGAAGGCAGCCACCTACTGCCTCTCCCAGCGCGCCGAGCACATCTGGGAGGGCGTCTCCAGCGCGACCACCCGATCCAGGCCGATCATCAACACCCGGGACGAACCGCACGCCGACGCCGAGAAATACCGCCGGTTGCACGTGATCGTCGGTGATTCCAACATGAGCGAGACCACGACCATGCTCAAGGTCGGCTCCGCCGCGCTGGTGCTGGAAATGATCGAGGCCGGTGTGCCGTTTCGCGATTTCTCCCTGGACAACCCGATCCGGGCCATCCGGGAGGTCAGTCACGACCTGACCGGCCGGCGCCCGGTCCGGCTGGCCGGTGGGCGGCAGGCCAGTGCGTTGGACATCCAGCGGGAGTACTTCGCCAGAGCCGTGGAGTACCTGCAGTCTCGCGAGCCCAACACCCAGATCGAACAGGTCGTCGATCTGTGGGGCCGCCAACTCGACGCTGTGGAGAGCCAGGACTTCGCCAAGGTGGACACCGAGATCGACTGGGTGATCAAGCGCAAACTGTTCCAGCGTTACCAGGACCGGTACGGAATGGAGCTGTCTGACCCGAAGATCAGCCAGCTGGATTTGGCCTACCACGACATCAAACGCGGGCGCGGCGTCTTCGACCTGCTGCAGCGGAAGGGTTTGGCGGCCCGGGTGACCACCGACGAGGAGATCGAGGCCGCCGTCGAGACCCCGCCGCAGACCACCCGCGCCAAACTCCGGGGGGAGTTCATTGCCGCTGCCCAGGAGGCCGGCCGCGATTTCACCGTGGATTGGGTGCACCTCAAACTCAACGATCAGGCCCAGCGCACGGTGTTGTGCAAAGACCCGTTCCGCTCCAGCGACGAGCGAGTGAAGCGTCTGATCGCCAGTATGTGACTGAAGGTTCGCCCGGGGCGCCCACCAGGTGACCTAAGGTTGGGCGCGTGGCCACCAGGATCAGCAAGGTCGAGCGGCAGACCAACCTGGTCATCGCCTTGCTGACCACCCGCGGCTTCCTCACCGCTGAACGGATCCGGCAGATCGTGATCGGCTACGGCGACTGCCCGACCGACGAAGCCTTCGCCCGGATCTTCGAGCGCGATAAGAGCGAGTTGCGCGACCTGGGCATCCCCGTGGAGACCGGACGATCCTCGGCCTACGACACGACCGACGGCTACCGCATCAAACGCGACTCCTACGCCCTGCCCGACATCGCCCTGACTCCCGCGGAGTCCGCCGCCGTCGCGGTCGCCACCACGCTGTGGGAGTCCCCGGAGCGGATCACCGCCACCCAGAACGCCCTGCTGAAACTCCGGGCCGCCGGGGTCGACATCGACCCCGTCGCCGAGGTGGCCATCACCACCGGTGCGGGTCCGACCGGGTTGCGGGGATCCGAAGGTGTGCTGGGAGCCCTGCACGCCGCTATCGAGGCCGGCCAGGCGGTGCAATTCGAGCACCGGCCCAACCCGGTCGATCCCTACACCACCCGGACCGTCGAGCCCTGGGGTGTGGTCACCGCGCAGGGTCGCTGGTACCTGGTGGGTCACGACCGGGACCGCGACGCGACCCGGATTTTCCGGCTCTCCCGCATCCGTGCCGACGTCACGGCGATCGGGCCGCGGGCTGCTGTCACCAGGCCCGACGGGGTGGATCTCCGGGCGCTGGTGAACCAGTCGATCGGTGCGGCCGCCGGCCGGGGGGTCGGCGGGGAACAGGTCCGGGTCTGGGTCGCCGACGGCCGTGCCATCGCGCTGCGCCGAGTGGGCCGGGTGACCGAGCGCCGCACCATCGCCGGACGCGACGGCGACGTTCTGGAGATCGACGACGGTGCGCCCGACTGGCTCGCGCGGGAAATCGCCGGTCACGGAGCCGACGCCCTGGTGCTGGAACCGGGCTGGCTGCGGGAGAACGTCATCGCACGACTTGCGGCGCGGGCCCGGCTATGACGCCGTCGGCCACCCGCCTGGTGCGGTTGCTCAACATGGTCCCCTACTTCCAGGCCAACCCCCGGGTCAGCTACGTCAAGGCGGCCAACGACCTGGGTGTCACCCGCAAGCAACTCGACGCCGACATCGACCAGCTGTGGATTTGCGGGATGCCCGGGTACACCCCGGGTGACCTCATCGACTTCGAACTGTCCGACGACACCATCAACGTCACGTTCTCGGCCGGGATGGACCGGCCGCTGCGGTTGACGTCAACCGAGGCGACCGTGCTGCTGATGGCGCTGCAGGCGTTGGCCGAGGTGCCCGGGGTGGTGGACCCGGCGGCGGCCCGCGGGGCGATCGCCAAAATCGAGTCGGCGGCCGGGACCGCCGAATCCGCCGACTCGGTGCCCGACCCCGAAACGGTGGAGAGCCCAGCCTCCGCAGCTGTACGCCAGGCTGTTCACCATCAGCGGGCCCTGCGGATCGAGTACTTCTCGGCATCCCGCGACGCGCAGTCCAACCGGGTCGTCGATCCGATCCGGGTGGTGCTGGTCGGCGACCAGAGTTACCTCGAGGCGTGGTCGCGAGAGGCCGAGGGGGTACGGCTCTTCCGATTCGACCGCATCCTGGACGCAACCGTGCTCGACGAGCCGGCCGCCCCACCGGAGACCGCCGTCGGCGGTCCGCCCAACACCGCTCTGTTCGAGGCTGATCCATCCCTTCCCGCCGCAACCCTGCGGATCGCGCCGCGGGCGGCGTGGATGCTGGAATACTTCCCGATGCGGGTCGTGGCCGAACTGCCCGACGGGTACCGCGAGGCGGCGATGACCTACGCAGCCGAGGATTGGCTGGTCAGGCAGATTCTCGGCTTCGGCGGCGACGTCGAGGTACTCGCCCCGCCGGCGCTGGTCGAGCGGATCGGGCAGGCCGCCACCGAGGCCCTCGCCGCCTACCGCGCGCTGGAGAGTTGAGTCCCGGGCCTGCGGTGCGGAGGGGGTGCGGCCGGGTAGCATCGAGTCGACGTCTGGAGGTAACCGAATTGGGTGCTCTACAACCGTGGCACTGGGTGATCCTGCTCCTGGTGGCCGTTTTGCTCTTCGGGTCCAAGCGGCTGCCTGACGCCGCGAGGTCCCTGGGTAAGTCGATGCGGATCTTCAAGTCTGAGGTCAAGGAACTGCAGGCCGACAACAAGACCGACTCAGCAGTCACCGTGCAGCCGCCGTCGGCAGAGGCTTCATCTGCCCAGTCTGCCCAGTCTGCCCAGTCTGCCCAGGCGCCGCCGCCGAACCCGACCGACGCCCGCCCGTCCTGAGCGCGGGCCGACACACCCGGCGCTGCGGCGCCGCTAGGTAGACGCCGTGCGCACACCGAAATTCCTGTCCCGCCTCGACCCGCGGATGCGACGCCGCCGGACCAACCCGGACGGCACCATGTCGCTGGTCGAGCACGTCCGGGAACTGCGCACCCGACTGCTGATCTCACTGGCGGCGGTGGTGCTGACCACCATCTTCGGCTTCTACTGGTACAGCCACGGTGTGTTCGGCACGGAGAGCCTCGGTGAACTGCTGCGCCACCCGTACTGCGCGCTGCCCCCCTCGGCGAGGGCCGACATCAGCGCCGACGGCAGTTGCCGACTGCTCGCCACCGCCCCCTTCGACCAGTTCATGCTGCGGTTGAAGGTCGGACTGACGGCCGGGATCGTGTTGGCCTGCCCGGTGTGGTTCTACCAACTGTGGGCCTTCATCACGCCGGGTCTGTACAAAAACGAACGCCGCTTCGCCGGGGTGTTCGTGGTCTCGGCGGCCTCCCTGTTCATCGCCGGGGCAGTCCTGGCCTATGTGGTGCTGGCCAAGGCGCTCGGGTTCCTGCTCACCGTCGGCAGCGACGTTCAGGTGACGGCTCTGTCCGGCGAGCGTTACTTCGGGTTCCTGATCAACCTGCTGCTGGTGTTCGGCGTCGGCTTCGAATTCCCGTTGCTGCTGGTCATGCTGAACGTGGTCGGGGTGATCAGCTACGAGAAACTCAAATCGTGGCGGCGCGGGCTGATCTTTGCGGTGTTTGCCTTCGCCGCGGTGGCCACCCCGGGTTCGGACCCCTTCTCCATGCTGGCACTCGGGCTGGCGCTGACCGTCCTGTTGGAGTTCGCCATCCAGATCGCCCGCCTGCACGATCGTCGAAAAGCCAAACGGCAGAACCAGATCGCGATACCTGATGACCAGGCCGCCCCGATCGAGCCACCCGCACCGGTGACAGCGCCCGCGCGCATCGCCCAGAACCATGACGACGTCACCTGACCATGCCGACATCACCTGACCAGGCCGAGCTGGCCGACTTCGCCGGGAGCCTGCCGTTCCGGCTCGATCCCTTCCAGGTCCAGGCCTGCGAGGCTCTCGAGGCCGGCCACGGTGTGCTTGTCTGCGCACCGACCGGTGCCGGAAAGACTGTGGTCGGCGAGTTCGCCGTGCACCTGGCCCTGGAGGCCGGGCAGAAGTGTTTCTACACCACACCGATCAAGGCGCTGAGCAATCAGAAGTACAGCGACCTTGTCCGTCGCTACGGCCCGGAGCGCATCGGCCTGCTGACCGGAGACCAGTCGATCAACGGCGACGCACCGGTGGTGGTGATGACCACGGAAGTGCTTCGCAACATGCTCTACGCCGGGTCGGAGACATTGCGTGAGCTGGCCTACGTCGTTATGGACGAGGTGCATTTCCTGGCCGACCGAATGCGGGGCGCGGTGTGGGAGGAGGTCATCCTGCACCTTCCCGAACAGGTTCGGTTGGTCAGCCTGTCGGCGACGGTCAGCAACGCCGAGGAATTCGGCGGGTGGATCAAGACCGTGCGCGGGGACACCACGGTGGTCGGCGACGAGCACCGGCCGGTGCCCCTCTGGCAGCACCTGCTCGTCGGTAAACG
>VERS01000048.1 GCA_018882545.1 Mycobacterium sp. | reverse complement strand
TCCTCATACACCCGCAGGTGTGCGCGAGCCACCTCCGGCCAGGTCCGCTGCGGGTCTAGTGGCACGGGCTGGTAGTCACTGCTGAGCGCGGCGACCAAAGCCCTCGCCAGGTCGGTGGCACAGCCCGGCTTGGCGAGCAGATCAGGGTGCGGTGCGAAGCCCCGCAGGTCCTCCAGGTCGCTGGCCACGATCACTTTTCCCGCGCCGATCGCTTCGGCGGCGACTCCGCTGCCCGAGGCCGACAGGTAGGGCAGACAGACGACCCGGGCTGTGGTCAGGGCGGTCTCGAGGTCGTGGTTGGAGTATCCATCCCAGGTCGCCCTGATCCGGGGGTCGTAGACCCGGTCCCGGTCGCCCACCCCGTCGCCGGGGTTGGCCAGGATCCGCAGGCGCGCGTCGGGTCGGACCTTCCAGACCTCATCCATGGCGGCCAAGAGCACGTCCAGCCCCTTGTAATCGGCCACCCGGCCGAAGAACAGGATTTCGGGGACCTGCGGCGATGTTCGGTCTCGGGTGGTGACGCCATGGGGAATCACGACCGATTTTCTCAGCTCCCGGGGCGACAGTTCTCGCTGTCCGGATTCGGTGTGGACGACGATCACATCGGCGAGCCGGCGGTATAGGGACCTCAGTCGCCTCTTGGTGAAACCTCGTAGACCGCCCTGGCGTGGATGTCCGGTCCGGGGACCCGGCTCATGGACGGTGACGACGGTCGGCAGCCGCCAGGCCAGCCACAAAAACCGCGGGTCGTGGGTGAGTTGAAGGTGGAAAACGGCGTGCTCGGCATACCGTCGGTGTTGGTAGAGCGCACGGCGGACAAGCTCCAGAGCCTGCCGCGACTGATACCCGCCGGGTAGGACTATCACGGTCCTGCACACTTGCCTGAGCTTGGACTGGAGCTCGGCCTCGTCCTGACGGCGACCGTTGAATTCGCGTGTGTCCTGCCGCAGGACCAGGGTCAGGTCGGGACTTTGAGCGCCGAAAGCCAGGATCAAGTTGCCGGTGTATTCCTTGAACCAGTCGCAGTACTGCAGAACCTTCATCGCGGGGGTAGGGATGCGCCGGTTACCAGTTCGGACAGCAGGTCCTCCATAGCGGCCACACAGCGTTGCAGATCGAACTCCGCCTCAACACGTCGCCGGCCCTCGGCTCCCATCTTGCGGCGAAGTTCGGGGTCCCTCAGAAGATCGGTGATGTAGCGGGCCAGCATTTCCGGATCCCGGGGCGGCACCAGGTAGCCCGAGGTCCCGTGTTCGACCAACTCGGCCATGCCGCCGACATTTGTACCTACCACCGGTCGGCCGCAGGCCATCGCCTCGAGCACCGTGACGGGAAGGCTTTCGGAATGCGAGCTCAAAACCATCACGTCAATGGCCCTGACCAGTCGGCCGATGTCGTTGCGCACACCGGTGAAGTGGACACTCTTCTCTATTCCGACTTCTCGGCAGAGTTCCATGAGCTCCGAACGTCGGGGACCATCACCGATGATGAGAAACTGCGTTCCCGGTACCGCGTCCAGCACAATCCGCGCGGCGGAGATCAGGGTGACGTGGTCTTTGACCGGGTGCAGTCTGCCGACCATTCCGACCACTTTGCAGTCCGGTCCGAAACCGAACTCCTCGAGTGCATTTCGTCCACCGTGTATGTCGAACGAGTTCGGATCAACGCCGTTGCGGACGATCCGGATCTTCCGGTCCGGGTAGTGACACTCCTCCCTCAGGTACTTCCGTTGCGTCTCGACGACGCCGAGGAAGACGCTAGTGGCGGGAATCAGTAACTTATCGGCGATCCGATGGGGCAGCGGAGTCTTCTGGATTGAGTTGTGGACCCACAGAACCCGGTGCTCCACCCGGCTGAGGATCGCCGCCACCCGAGCAATGAGCGTGGTACCCGCCCCCTGGGTGACGACTACATCAGGCTTGACCCGCCGCATGTGCTGGTAAACCCGGACCAGGGACTGAATCGCGTTGGTCTTTCCGCCGGCGTGGAGGGCATTGGCCTCCACGCCCGCCGCAGTCAACTCGCTGAAAAGACCGCCCTCTTCACCGGTGCAGATCAGGGACACCTGGAATCTGGCCGGGTCAAGAGAGGGGAGAAGCAGGGTGATCATTTTCTCGGCTCCAGCGACTGGCAGACTTGGTACGACAAACAGGACCCGTATCGGAGACACCTCCACACCGCCTGCCCGCGTCCGTCCCGTCTTCTTGACCCGAGGTTACCAAGACTGTCTCGCAAGTGAGTTTGCCGAAGGCGCCGAACCTCGGTCTCGCCATCTTTTGTGGAGTCCCTGGCGTCAGCAGTCCGCGAACGCGGGATGATGGTAACGGGGTGGCGTTTCCGGCAGACATGGAGGACACGCGTAGGAGGGCGGACTGATGACAACAGTCCTGATTACGGGCGGAGCCGGCTTCATCGGCTCCCATCTGGCCGAGACATTGATCGCGCGCCACCACACGGTCCGGGTCGTCGACAGCCTGGTGACCGGCCACGTCGAAAATGTGCCTGCCGCGGCGGAGTTCATCGAGGGTGATCTTGCCGACGCGGCCACGGCAAACTCGGTGGTCCGCGGTTGCGAGGTCGTGCTGCATCAGGCCGCGATCCCCTCGGTACCGCTGTCGGTCTCGGAGCCCCGAAAGTCGCATGAGGCCAACATCAACGCGACCTTCAACGTGCTAATGGCTTCGCGGGACGCCGGGGTACGCCGGGTCGTGTACGCCGCGTCGTCGGCGGCTTACGGCGACACCGCCGCACTGCCGAACGTCGAGGACATGGCGCCCAACCCGCTGTCTCCCTATGCTCTGCAAAAGCAGGTCGGCGAGGGGTACTGCCGGCTTTTCCAGGGGCTGTACGGGCTCGAGACGGTCGCGTTGCGCTACTTCAATGTGTTCGGGCCCCGCCAGGATCCCTCCTCGCCTTACTCCGGAGTCCTGTCGCTGTTCATCAACGCTGCTTTAGCTGGCGTCAATCCGACGATCTTCGGGGACGGTGAGCAAACCAGGGATTTCACCTTTGTCGATGACGTCGTCGACGGCGTCCTGCGTGCGATGGATGCGCCGCTGGCGGTAGGCGCGGTGATCAATGTCGCTACCGGGCAACGGATTTCTCTCAACCGGGCCTGGGCGGCGCTGGAGGAGATAATCGGTCCGTTGCCACCGCCTGTCTACGGGCCCGCGCGGGTGGGGGATGTTCGGCACTCGCAGGCGGATATCAGCAGGGCTGAGCGCCTTCTCGGCTACCAACCCGGGGTTCCCTTCAGCGAGGGGCTGCGCCGGACGGTGGAGTGGGCCCGGACCGGCTGGTAGACCTAGTCGCCTCCTGAACCGTCGAGGTGGGAGACTTGTCAGGATGACAGTACGAGAGGCGATAGCGGCGTCGCTTCGTCTGCTCGACCGCCGGGACCGGCGACTGTTCGGGGCGGCCATCCTGATTCAGATGGCAACGTCGCTCCTGGATTTCGCCGGCGTCGCCTTCATCGGATTGGCCGGTGGGCTCTCGGTGGCGGCGGTCAGCGGGCAACCCGCCCCGCCGCGGATCAGCGCCCTGGTGTCGGCCGTCGGCGGGGGAGATCTCTCCGACGGGTCGCTGGTGGCGGTCCTGGCAAGTGCTGCTGCGCTAGCGCTACTGGTGAAGAGCGCCGTAGCCCCGCTGCTGATGTCCCGTGTGCTCGGTTTCCTGGCCCGACGAGACGCCCAGGTAGCCGGGAAGCTGACCAGGGAGTTGCTGGCGCGGCCGCTGACCTTCGTCCAGTTGAGGTCAACCCAGGAGACTTCAGCGGCATTGATCCGGGGCGTGAACGCAGCAACTGTCGTGGTCCTCGGGCAGGCGGCGGTTGCCGCGTCGGATCTGGCTCTGCTGGCGGTGCTGTCCGTTGCCCTGCTGATCATCAATGCACCGGTCGCGTTGGGGGCGATCGCCTTCTTCGGGACCCTCACCTGGGTTCTGCAGCGGGCGCTGGGGGCGCAGGCGGCCCGCTTCGGCGCCGAACGGGCCGACCTGGACACCACAAGCCTTCGGACCGTTCAGGAAGCTCTTGGCGGTTACCGCGAGATCGTTGTCGCGGATCGCCGGTCCTTTTACGCGCAGCGTCTCAACGCGCTCCGCAGCAGGGCCGCCCTGGCCGTTGCTCGGGGCCAGTTGATCGCGATCCTGCCCAAGTACGTCTCCGAGGCGGCATTGGTCCTGGGCGCATTCGCGCTGGCCGCAGTGCTGTTCAGCACCCAGCCGGTGACTGTCGCCGCCGGAACGTGCGCATTGTTCCTCGCTGCGGCCACGCGGGTGATGCCGTCCCTGCTGAGGGTTCAGGGTGCCGCCCTCGCCATCCGAGCGGCGGCGGGTCCGGCGTCCAGCACCTACCGACTCGCCCATGATCTTGGCTCCCCGCTTTCCCGCGGCGCCACCCCCGCTGGCGACTCCACGCCGCGCGCCGCACTGCCGGGCCACGCCGACTTCGTCCCCCGGGTCGAACTGAGCGCGGTCAACTTCACCTACCCGGGCGCCGTCAGGCGCGCAGTGCGGGACGTCACGGTGTCGATCCCGGCGGGCCGGTCCGTCGCACTGGTCGGCCGCAGCGGGGCCGGTAAATCGACGCTGGCCGACGTGATACTCGGTGTGCTGCAACCCGACACTGGCGCGGTGACCGTCGGCGGCGTTCCGGTGGCGGAGGCTGTCACTCGGTGGCCCGGCGCAATCGCCTACGTGCCGCAGGAGGTGATGGTGGTCGATGCTTCGGTGCGCGCCAACGTGGCCCTCGGACTGCCCGCGGACCTCATTGACGACGAGTCGGTGTGGGAGGCACTCAGCCTCGCTCACCTGGCCGATTTCGTCCGGGCGATACCTGAGGGGCTGGATGCGCCGGTTGGTGAACGTGGACTGCGACTCAGCGGCGGACAGCGGCAGCGCATCGGAATCGCCCGGGCGCTCTTCACCCGCCCCCGGCTGATTGTTCTCGATGAGGCCACCAGCGCGCTCGACGCCGAAACCGAGTGGGCGATCACCGAGATTTTCGCCGAGCTCACCGATGTGACGATGGTGATCATCGCCCACCGGCTCTCGACGGTTCAGCACGCTGAGTTGGTCGTGTACCTGGACGACGGAAAAGCAACTGCGATGGGCACATTCGATGAAGTCTGTGCCGAGGTCGACGCGTTGCGACGACAAGCTGAATTGATGGGCCTGCTGCCTACCTGAGGCGTCAGCAGGAGAGACGGCGAACCGGTGCGGACGAGGTGTCCGCACCGGGTCTGCCGCAGTTACTTCGAGATCGCGATCCGCTGCGCCGTCGATCCGGCGTAGGCGCCTTTCACCCGGACGGTCAGCACGCCCGCGTCGTAGGAGGCCTCGATCGCCGTGGCGTTGACATGGGCTGGAACGGCGAATGAGCGCTGAAACGCGCCGTAGCGCACCTCCCGCAGGCTGCGCCCGTCCCGTTTCTCGGCGTGTTCATCGCGTCGCTCGCCGCTGATCACCAGTCGACCGCCGTCGAGTTCGACCTTGACATCGTGGTCGGCATCCACGCCCGGAATCTCCAGTCGGACCAGCGCGTCCTCACCGTCCTTGAGCACTTCGGCGGCCGGATTGAAGCCGCTGCCGAAGGCCTCGTTGGCCTGCGCCGACGGGCCGAAGAAATCCCGCACCAACTGGTCGACGGTCCAGGCGGGCCGCGACCACAGGGTCACATTGCTCATGCTGTCTCCTCGTTTCGAGCCGGCCCCACGCCGGCCGTCCACAACATGAAACTTGAGTGGGGGGCGCTAATGTTTCCGCCCGGTGTTCGCCTTCGGTGAACGGTTCGGCTACCAGACATCACCGTCTCGCCAGTCGCACACCAATTCACGATCCGGATCGAGATCAGCATCGATCGGAAGGACGAAGACGGACCCGTCATCCTCGGCGGTACGCACCATGCCGGTCGGTGACAGCGCTGACGTCGGTCCCCGCCAGCACACCCATCCCCGCGGTCGGTAGAGGCGTTCGCCGGCCCCCGAGGCGCTCAGCGCGCCGACCTGGTAGGCGCCGCGGATGACCTGCTCGGCGGCGTCGAGTACCGCATTGCCCAGACCTTGACCCCGCCAAACATCCTGAACTGCAACGCCTTCGACATACCCGCAGCGCAGCGCCGCACCGCGGTGCAGCAGCCGGCGCTGCACCACGGCAGCGTGGGCGACCAGGACGCCCCGGTGGACGACGATCGCGTGCATACCGCCCAGCGTGTGCTCCCAGTCGGCGTCGGTGAAATTCCCGGCGTAGGCCTCGACGAGCATCTGCCGGGCGTTGTGCAGGGTCTCGACGTCGAGGTCGCTGGTGTGGATCAGGCGGGCCGTATGAACCTTGGGTGTCACGACTCAGCTCTACCAGCCCGCCGCGGCCGTCACGGCATTACGGGGTCGGGTCCAGCCCAGCCGCACCGGCTGGCCGGGCCGCAGCTGGAAGACCTTGTCGGTATCGGCGTCGACGACCACACCGATGACCGGGTAGCCGCCGGTGACCGGATGGTCGGGCCCCAGAATCACCGGTTGGCCGTTGGGCGGAACCTGGATCGCGCCGCGCAGCACCCCCTCGCTGGGCAGTTGGCGGTCCGGCCACCGGTGCTGCAGCGGCGGGCCGCTCAACAGCACACCAATCCGGTCGCTGCGCGCCGCGACCACCCACTCCGACCGGATCAGTGCCTCTGGGTCGGCCAACCAGTCCTCCCGCGGTCCGGGAACAACCGCCAGCCGCACCCTGCCCGCGGCCACCGTGCCGACCGGCGCTTGCGCGACGGCAGGGAAGGCGGACGCGGGGCGGCCCACGGGAATCACATCGCCGGGCCGCAGCGGCGGCGGACCGATGCCGGAGAGTGTGTCGTAGCTGCGTGAGCCCAGTACCGGTGCGACATCGACACCGCCGCGCATTCCGAGGTAGCTGCGCAGCCCGGCCGCCGGAGTGCCCAAGGTGAGCAGCTGGCCTTCCTCGAGGTGCTGGATGCTGTTGATGCCGAACGGTGTTCCGTCCACTGCTGGACCAGGGTCGGCGCCGGTGACCGCAACGTCGACGGCGCCGCCGAGGACGCGCGCCGCGAGGCCGCCGAAGGTCACCTCCAGAGTTGCGCTGTCCAAGGGGTTGCCCACCAGCCGATTGGCCAGGTTGTGTGCACCCCGGTCGGCCGCCCCGGACGGGCCCACCCCGATCCGGGCCAACCCGGGACGGCCCAGGTCCTGGACCAGCGCCAGCGGCCCGGTGCGCACCACCTCCAGGGCGATCACCGCGGCGGCATCGCGCGGAACCGCACCCGCATACCCGGGGTCAGCAGCGCCGGTTGGGGCCGGTCGATATCCCACAACACCGCATCGGTGCATCCGATGAGCTGCCACCCGCCAGGGGACTCCCGGGGGTAGACCCCGCTGAACTCCCCTGCCAGCGCGACCGAACCGGCCGGCACCCGGATTCGCGGCTCCGATCGCCGCGGCACGTTGAGCCGGGGGTCCCCGTCGACCAGGTAGGAAAAACCCGGAGCGAAGCCACCGAAGCCGACCCGCCACGCAGTGGCGGTGTGGGCATCGACAACCCCGGCGGGGGTCATACCCACCCGTTCGGCGACCTCGACGAGGTCGGCGCCGTCGTAGACCACGTCGATCACGACCTCCGCATCGGTGGTTCCGCGAGCGGGCGGTTCGCCGGCGAAGCTGGCCAGCTGGGCTCGGACCGCGGCCCGGTGGCCGGTCCCGGAAAGACTCACCAGCAGGGTGCGGGCTCCGGGAACGACGTCGACCACCCCTTCCGGTGCAGACCGCCTGAGTGCTTCGGCGCGTGCGAGAACCTCTGCGGTGGAACCGCATTCAATGAGCAGTGCCCGGTCACCGTAGTCGCGGACCATCAGAGCGCGGCGGTGTAGCTGGGCTCATGGCGCTTGACGTAGCCGATCACCCGGTAGGTGATCGGCAGCATCAGCACTTCGACGGCGGTCTTGTAGAACCACCCGAGGGCGGTATAGGTCAGGAAGTCACTGGCGCTGCTGATGCCGATGGCTCCGGCGGCGATGCTGCAGAACACCAGGGTGTCGCCCAGTTGCCCGGCGAAGGTGGAGCCGATCAACCGGGCCCACAGGTGCCGCTCGCGGGTGCGCTGCTTGATCTTGACGACGGCCCAGGCGTTGATGGTCTGACCGACGACGAATCCGGCAAGGCCGGCGACGATCACCTGGGTGTAGGCCCCCACCACGTTGGCCAGGTGCTCCTGGTTGGGGTAGAAGTCCGCAGCCGGAAGGTAAACAGTGATCCAGAAGACAAGAGCTGCAAGGCCGTTCATCACGAAACCCAGCCCGATGGCGCGGCGGGCAGCCCGGAATCCATACACCTCGGCGAGCACGTCGCCGATGACGTACGTCAGCGGGAACACCAGGAACCCACCGTCGGTGATGATCGGACCGAAAGCGACCCCCTTGGTCGCGGTGACATTGGAGATGATCACCAGCGCGGTGAACACCGAGACCAAGATGGGGTAGTAGGCGCTGCCTACCCGTGCGAAGCCCGGCGCGGCGGCGGGCGCCGCGGTCTCGACGTCGCCGGTCACAGATCCAATCCAAGCATGCGGTCACCTCACGGGGAGGTCAGGGCGAGGGAGAGGCCCAACGCCAGCATGGTGGCCGCGATCAGCCAGTCCAGAATCCGCCAGGTGGCCGGGTCGCCGAATAACCCGGCCAGTCGGCGAGCGCCGAACCCCAACCCGAAGAACCACACGGCGCTCGCGGTCGCCGCCCCGGCGCCGAACAGCCACCGCCCGTCGCGCTGTTGGTTGGCCAGTGATCCGAGTAACACCACGGTGTCGAGGTAGACGTGTGGGTTGAGGAACGTCAAGGCCAGGCAGGTCAGCAGCACCGGACCGAGGCGGGTCGGCGCAGAGTCGGCCGGGGTGAGTCTGTTCGGGCGCAGCGCCCGTCGGGCGGCCAGCAGCCCGTAGCCGATCAGGAAGGCCGCACCCCCGTACCGGGCCACGGTCGTGAGGGCGGGATATGCGGTGACCAACGCACCCAACCCCGCGATACCGGCCAGAATGAGGGTGAGATCGGAAGCGGCGCAGAGCAGAACGACGGGCAGGACGTGCTCGTTGCGGATGCCCTGCCGCAGCACGAAGG
>VERS01000634.1 GCA_018882545.1 Mycobacterium sp. | reverse complement strand
TCCCAGCACATGCCGCCGGTCATGGCGCCGTCCCCCACGACGGCCACCACGTGGCGGTTGTGCTGCCCGGTCAGGTCGAAGGCCTTGGCGAGCCCGTCGGCGTAGGACAGCGCCGACGACGCGTGACTGGACTCGACCCAGGCGTGGTCGCTCTCGGCCCGCGACGGGTACCCGGACAGGCCGCTCTTCATGCGCAGCGTGTCGAAATCGGCGCTGCGTCCGGTCAGCATCTTGTGCACGTAGGCCTGGTGTCCGGTGTCGAAGACGATCGGGTCGTGCGGGGAATCGAACACCCGGTGCAGCGCCAGGGTGAGTTCCACCACACCGAGGTTGGGCCCGAGGTGGCCGCCGGTCGCGGCGACCTTGTGGATCAGGAACTGGCGGATCTCACCGGCCAGTTCGGCAAGCTGCCCCTGGGAGAGCCGCTGCAGATCAGCGGGGCCGCGGATCTGTTCGAGCATTGCCACAGTCTACGCACCGGCGCGCCGGGACTCCGCCTCCACCGCGTAGACGTCGGGCACTCCGTCGTGGTCGGCGTCCGTGGTCTCCAGTTCGAAGACCGAGCGGTAGTGCCGGTTGCGGATCCGCAGCACGACGGCCGCCAGCACGGCGGCCAGCAAAGATCCGACCAGCACGGAGACCTTCACCACCGACTGGCGGGCGGGGTCGTCCTCGTAGGCCAATTCCCCGATCAACAGCGACACCGTGAACCCGATACCGGCCAGCATCGAGACCCCGAACACGTCGATCCAGCGCAACGATTTGTCGAGACCGGCGTGGGTCACCGCGGCGACGAGTCGGGTGGTGCCGAACACACCAAGAGTCTTGCCGACAACCAGTCCGGCGACGATGCCGAGCGCGATCGGATCGCTCAGGGCGGTCACCAAACCGTTATAGCCGCCGAAGGTCACACCGGCGGCGAAGAACGCGAAGACCGGAACCGCGAAGCCCGCCGACAGCGGCCGGAGCACGTGCTCGAACTGTTCGGCCAGACCGGGGCCGTCGACGACTCCGGTGTAGCGGACGTCGCGCTTGCTGCGCAGTACCGGCACCGTGAAGCCCAGCAGAACCCCGGCGACGGTGGCGTGCACACCGGACTCGTGAACCAGCGCCCAGGTGGCCACCGCGACCGGAACGAGAATCCAGGGCGAGTGCACCCGCCGTTGGACCAGGACCGCGAACAACGCCAGCGGGATCAGCGCCGCGAGCAGCGCGATCACGTTGAGCTTGGCGGTGTAGAAGATGGCGATCACCGTGATCGCCAGCAGATCGTCGACCACCGCCAGGGTGAGCAGGAAGGTGCGCAGCGCGGCGGGCAGATGGGTGGACAGCACCGCCAGCACTGCGACCGCGAAGGCGATGTCGGTGGCAGTGGGGATCGCCCAGCCCCTGGTGGCGCCCTCCCCGGCGCCGGCGGTGAAGGCCAGGAAGATCAGGGCCGGGACCACCATGCCGCCCACCGCCGCCGCGATCGGCAACGCGGCCCGGCGGGGATCCCGGAGGTCCCCGGCGACGAATTCGCGTTTGAGTTCCAGGCCCACCACAAAGAAGAAGATGGCGAGCAGTCCGTCGGCGGCCCAGGAACCCAGGCTGAGGTTGAGGTGCAGCCCGAAGTCGTCGGTGCCGATCTTCATCGCGGTCAGTTCGTGGTAGGAGGCCGACCACGGTGAGTTCGCCCAGATCAGAGCAATTGCCGCGGCGGCCAGCAGCAGTGCCCCGCCGACGGTCTCCTTGTGCAGGATCTCGATGATGCGGTGGGTTTCGGCCCACGAACCCCGGCTGAGGATTCCAGGTCGTTCGGCGTCGGACTCGGCCACAGATCACCTCGCGGATAGGGCGGTTACTGCCGACCAGACTTCCCGGCGCTCCTAGTGCGCGAGTCTAGGCACTGCGCCCTCATCGCGCGACCAGAGCGACACATTCGACGTGGTGGGTCAGTGGGAAGGCGTCGAACACCCTGATCTCCTCGATCCGGTATCCGTGGCTGCGGTAGAGGCCGATGTCGCGGGCGAATGACGCCGCCTCGCAACCGATGTGGATGACCCGGGGCACCCCCGCGCGGGCCAGCAGGTCGATGACCGGCCGACCCGCCCCGGAC
>VERS01000047.1 GCA_018882545.1 Mycobacterium sp. | reverse complement strand
CCGGTGGCCAGCGACAGAACCCCCATGGCCTGGGTGCGCAGCGGCAGGATTCCCCCCGCCTCCCGGACGGCACGCCGGAACAGATCGATGGTGTCGCCGATCCCTTGCTCGTAGCCGCGGACGGCCCCGAGCAGTAGCAGGCCGACCGCCCGCGGAAATCCCGCCGGAAGGTCGTCGATGATCGGGGCGAGGAGGGCCTCGGCTTCATCGAGGGCACCGGCTCGGAAGTGGTACTCGGCTCCGCGTGATCGCCGAACATGCTCGTCGCCGCCGAGGCGGATAGCCAGGCAAACCAGTTCGGCTGCTGTGCTGAACGCCCCTCGCGCAGCAGCGCTTTCGGCTGCGGAGTCGAGCGCGGCAAGGGTGTCGGGGTCGGCGTGCGGGGTACTCAGAGCCAGGTGCCGGGCCCGCTGTTCGGGTTGAGCGACGAAATCCGCCAATCGGCGATGCGTCCGGCGCAGGAGGGCCGGGTCGGCGTCGCTGACGATCCCGGAGGCGATCAGCGGGTGGGGGAACCGGATGCGGGTTCCGTCGAAGGTCAGAACTCCCCGGGTCTCCAGCGGTTCCAGCACGTCGAGTAGTTCGGCGGGCGTACGTCCGGTCGCCGCGGCGATGGTCTCCATGGTCGGCTCGAAGGCGACGGCCACCATCGCCAACGTCTCGACGGTCGCCGAGTCCAGCTGCCCGATGCGGTCGCGAACCAGTCCGGCCAGGGTCGGCGGTAACGACTCCGGCTCGTCGCGGTCACCCATAAAGCGCTCTAACTCCAACGCGTAGAACGGGTTTCCACCCGACACTGCGTGGATGCGCTGCAGAATCGACCGTGGCGGGAGGTGGCCGGTCCGGACGGCGAGCATGGTGCTCAGTTCACCGAGGCTCATCGGCCCCACGGTCAGCCGGGTCACCGACTGCGGATCGGGTGGCTGCACCCACGACCGGTCCTGACGGCCGGGCCCGGTGTTGCGATACGACGCGAGGACGGCCACCGGCCCGGTCAACCGGCGCACCGCGAAACCCACCGCGCGCGTGGTGGCCTCATCCAACCACTGGGCGTCGTCGACGACGATCAGCACCGGTCGCCGCGCGGACAACCGCGACAGGGCCGTCCGAAACGCGTTGGCAACCAGCCGGTCGTTCGCTCCCGGTAGCTCGAGTCCGGCTCTGGTCGCTTGCAGTGCCCGCTGGTGCAGCGGTGACAGTCCCGCCAGCACCGACTCGGCGATGCCCCCGATCAGATCGGCCAGCCCGGCCCAGGCAAGTGAAAGCTCCGCCTGGGCCCCGGAGGTCAGCAACACGGTGAATCCAGCGTCGACGGCCGCCTCGGCGGCGGCCCGACACAGTGTCGTCTTACCGATGCCGGCGTCGCCGTCGAGAATCACCGCCGCGGGGCCTTCACGTGCACGTTGTAGCAGTGCGCTGAGGACCCGCCTTTCCTGATTTCGTCCAATCAGGCTCCCCGCCATGCTCGGTATTATCGTCCGCTTCGCGTTCCAGGTGACTCGACTACCGGAAATCGCCCGCGAAACACGCTTTCGCGCCTCATCTCGGAACGACGGTAGGTTGGCGTAATGACCGCAACTCAGCGCGAATTCGACATCGTTGTCTACGGGGCCACCGGCTTCGTCGGGAAGCTCACCGCCGAGCACCTGGCCCGGGCGGGCGGCACCGCCCGCATCGCTCTCGCCGGCCGCTCGCCTGAGCGGCTTGCGGCGGTCCGGGCGACGCTGGGTGACGCCGCGCAGTCCTGGCCCATTGTGGCCGCCGATGCGTCATCGCCGTCCTCGCTGGAATCGATGGCTGCGCGGACCCGGGTCGTCCTCACGACCGTCGGCCCCTACAGCCGCTACGGTCTGCCCTTGGTCGCCGCCTGCGCCAAGGCCGGAACCGACTACGCGGACCTGACCGGTGAGGCGATGTTCGTCCGCCGCAGCATCGACGACTACCACAAGCAGGCCATCGACACCGGAGCGCGGATCGTCCACGCGTGCGGATTCGATTCGATCCCCTCGGATATGAGCGTCTACGAACTGTTCCGCCGCGTCAGCGCCGACGGCGAGGGCGAACTGCTCGACACCAACTACGTCCTGCGCGGCTTCTCCGGCGGCTTCTCCGGCGGCACCATCGCCTCCATGATGGAGGTGATGCGGGCCGCCTCCAGCGACCCCGACGTCCGCGCGCAGCTCGCCGACCCCTACACCCTCACCCCCGACCGGGTCGTTGAGCCCGAACTCGGCGCGCAGCCGGACATGCCGTGGCGACGCGGCCGTGACATCGCCCCGGAGCTGGCCGGTGTATGGGCGGCGGGCTTCGTGATGGCGCCGTACAACACCAGGGGGCCGCGTGGTGACCCGGTTGAAACTACTGGTAACCCTGCATATTCGAAGTCGTCGTATTGCCCGTCCCAAGGTCAGGATTCGCGGGGGTGATGCAATCCCGTCGCGAGTCGGGCTGCGAGCCGGGTGCTGCGCTTTAGAAGCGGGTTGATGTTGACAGCGGCGTCGGCGAAGTCGCTGGCGCTCAGCGATCGGCCGAGCCGGTCTTCAACACAGCCGATACAGAGGTGGCCGTCGAGGACGTCAGCCACTTGATTCCAGATCGAGTTGTGCAACATGAAGTACTCGTCGATTGCATCTGTGTCAACGCCACACCCATGGCATCGCCAGTCTGTGGCGATGAAAAGTAGCGAATCTCGCCATGCCCCGCGGACGATCATGTGGTTGGTAACCCGTCCAATAAATGCCAGACCTGCTTTGTTCAGCACCCTGGCCGAGGCATGGTTTTCCGGGTCGCAGGTTGCGCTGATTTCCCGCAGCCCCAATTGATCAAAACCGAACTCCAACAACAGCTTCGCGGCCTCAGTCGCATATCCGAGCGACCAGTAGGCAGGGTGGATCACGTACCCGATTTCACCTTCGCGCTGCTCAGCGTCCGTCACTCTCAGCGAAGCACCTCCGACGAGGTCCTGCGTCCGGGTGTCGACGACCGCAAGGTCGAACTCCCTGCGGTCAGGCATTCCGCTTTGCGCGGCGGTTGCGGCGAGGAACGAACGGGTGTCCTCAAGGCTGTTAGGACCCCAGTCGGTGAATCGCGTGACCTCTGCGTCGCCGGCGTAGGACTGCACTGCGCTGCAGTCATCAGAGACAAATTCGCGCAAGAACAGGCGGTCGCCGACCAACCGGAACTCACCCTCCATTGCGTCTATCCCGTCCCACTGAATGGATACTTCGCCCACGGTTGGGAAGCTAGAGCGGCGTGTCGATGGACCACCTGGTCGCTGTATCCGAGCATCTCGGCGACGACGGGAGCGGGCACTTCACAGACCAGTTCTCGCAAGGCAGTGTTGCGGGCGCCGAGAAGGTCGAGGCCAAGGTAGCGAAGGCGATCCATGATCGTGTTTGGGTGCAAGTGTTCGCCCGGCCGGATGCCGGGAAATAGCCAGGGGTTTTCAGCTCCACTCGTCCGGAGATTCGGTCGCTGAGTGATGTGGGCCCTGAGCATCGTTGCAAAAGGCTCGGGTACCGGCGACGGTGTGACGCCCAAGGAGAGCGTGAGACCGTCAGGGGCGACGACCAGCTTGCTCATCGGGAGGGCTGCGACCCTGACGAGCGGTTGGGCGTAGAGCAGCAGCAGAGTTCCTGCGACGCGGTAGGGGAGTGATTCGCTGTCGCCGGTCAGCAGCTCTCGAATCCAGGCGAGCCGCTGGTCCTGCGTGAGGCTCCTGACGGTTTTGGCCTCTCGGAACCCGAGGGCGACAGATCGGTTGATCCGCATCTTCTTGCACCACACGAGGAATGTTCGGATGGTGTGTCGGGTTGTCGGGCCGGTCGCGATCCACTGGTCGACATCCTGTTGGGTGCAGTTGTGGATCGTTCTACCGTGCTCAGCCTTGAGCCACTGAAGGAATTTCAGGGATTCGGTGATGTCTTGTTTGGAAGCATGTACCGGGCCGCGGGTCGGCCGGCCGTCAAGCTGCAGTTCGTTGATGCGTCGCAGATGGTGCCAAGTGGCGAATTGTTTGATGGGTTGGCTGATTTCGGGGTCGGCGACGGGAGCGAGCTTGCCGTCGATCCATTTCCCAAAGAAGGCGACGTACTTGTCGCGGGCGGGCAGTACGTCGTGGTGTTGCAGAATTGCCCGGAGGTGCTCGACGTGCCGGCCTCGCGGCTCGAATTGATCCAGGCCTTCGTGGGTTAGGGGAATGGTTCCATCGCCCAGGGCGCGCAGGAGTTGCTGCACTTTCTCTGATCGCTTCCAGGTGATGATGCTCTCGGCACGGTCTGCGTCGCAGAGTGCGTCGATGAGTTGGGACAAGCCAGCGGGGGACTCGGGGCGCAGAAATGCGCTTGTGAGGTCGCCGCGGAGGCAGCAGCGAGCGCACAGGTTACGCCGATAAGGTCTTCGCTCTTCGTTACAGGATGGGCAATAGAAGCTCTGAGGTATCCGTGCGCAATCACGGCAGACGGGCTGCTCGCCAATGTCCAGCCGCCCCGGGAGCAACCGATGGAATCCGCAGCTGGGGCAGTCGCCGTAGAGGCTTGTCGCCTCGTAGTAGCAAGAGTTGCAGATCTTTCCGTCCGGCCATGTGGCAGCGGTCCTGCGAATCGGGCGTCGACACCGGGAGCACACCATCGTGCCGTCCGCGACTTTGGGCCGTCCCCGAACGGTGTTGCGGCGGTGCGGCCTAATCGTCATCGCTGATGACCCGGGCACGCTTCGGGCGGATGGCCTTGTTGAGTTCAACGACATTCTCGCGACCGGCGCTGGCGGCCTTCTTGCGAGCGTCAGCCGCGGTCACCGTGACGAGGTCTTCAGGACCACAGCCGAAGATGTCACACAGGGCTGCAATGAGTTTCAACGAGACTCGTTCGGGCCGCTGGTGGACCAAGCGGTAGACCTGCGGCCGGGACAGCATGATGCCGCGTTCATTGAGCCGGGGAATGAGGTCAGTGCTGTTGTGCATGTGATTACTCGCCATGAGCTCGGCGAGGCGCCACTGGTAGTCGACGTCGCGCTTCATCCTGCGCCGCCGTCTTGTGCCGTGCCAAGCGCTGCGGCGATCGTGGCATCGAGCGCATTCCGCAATGTCCTGGTCCGGTAGTCGCTGCTGACGCAGGTATAGATCGCTGTGGTCGAGGCGTGTTCATGGCCCATCTGGTTTTGGACGAACATCGCGTCCCAGCCCGCTTCAAGAAGATGAGTCGCGTAGGAACGCCGCAGGGAGTGGAGATCCAGACCAGGGGACAGATCAAGGTCGTCGCAGTACCGGCGAAACCGCCGGAGGAGCGTCGTTGCGGAGACCAGGTTGCCGCGTTCGCTGGGGAACAGATCTAACCCGTCGTCCATGTGAGGTTGGCCGTTCTCGAGCCAGTCGGTCAGGACCTCGGGCGTCCAGTCGAAGACGGTCAACACGCTTCGTCGCTTCGGCGGAGAGCCCTTCTTGGCCTTGCCGTACCGGACGTGCACGAGGCCGAACTTTCCGAACTCCTTGGCGTGAGGATTGCGCGCGAAGTCGACCGTCTGGAGGTGGCACAGCTCGTTGAAACGAAGACCGTAGGAATACGCGATCTTGAACATCACTGCATCGCGATACGCCGGCAACCAGCCCTTCTTGCTCGACGCCGCGATCGCCGACACTTGGTCGTCGGCATGGTCGAAGAAGTCTTGAAGCTCCTGCTTAGTGAACGCGCGCTTCTCAGGCTGGGCTTCGTTGTCCTGGACGTGCTTGGCGGTGTTCCAGTCGAAGAACACCTGGGCGGGATGGGAACCGAAGAGGGCTTCGCAGACACGATCCCAGCCGTAGTCCGGATTGCTGACGTACGAGCAGAACTGGCGGAGGCCCACTTGGTAGGCGCGGATGGAGGACTGGGAGAGCTTGTGAATCGAGCGCAAGTCGCCGAAGAACTCATCGACCATACCGACCGTCCAGGACCACGGATATTCGTTGGAGTACTCGATGAAACGGCGGACCTGCTTGACGCGGCTGTCGATCGTCTCGAGTTGAAGATTCCGGCTGAGTTGTTGGTTGCGCCAGCCCTGGAGCATCTCAACGACGGTCTGTTCCTCAGGGTGAAGCGGCTTGACCGAGTCGACGAGATAGGCGCGTCCGACGTCGTCTACGGCCACGTAGAACCACCTTTCGCCGGTATCACTAGATGAATCAATGATTCATCTAGTGAATCATCCCGTCAAGTGCGCAGGTCAGCATGTCCGGGAAAACGTGACGAGCGATCTCGCGAGCCCCGAGGCGTCAGGGGCGCAACCCGGCAGCCGTTACGCGACAACCCGGTCTGACCAGGCATTACGACGGAACGGGCGATGTGGCCGGTAGGGGCGACCCATTGATTCATCTGATGCAATATGCAGTGTTTAAACTGACATAATGTGGCTTATCGGCAAACTGTGGTTACTGCGGGAACAATCCGCCGACCCCGCAGGCCGACAGTTTGGTGACAAGTCCGACAGTTTGGTGACGAGTCCGACAGTTTGGTGACACCACGACTACTTGAGAGTTCGTCGCGACAGCTTCGGAGTTCATGCCGGCGGGCTCCTGTGAAACAGGCACGCGCCAGGCGACGGCACACGATCCAAGCCTCGACAGCGGCCCGATCGCCACATTCGGACCCCATGGCCCCCATCCGACGCCCCGTGATCCACGCGGCAAAACGTCACTGTGACGTATTGCAAACCATCTCAGGAGCGCAGTGCCTTGGCGAGCTCGCCGAAGGCGTCGACCCACTTATCCATGTCGGCGTCGGTGTGGGCCAGCGACACCAGCCACTGGTCGTCCATCCCGGGAGGCGTCAGCACGCCGCGGTTGATACCCCACAGCCAGCCCAACTCGGCGGCGTGGAAATCGGTGACCAGTTTCCAGTCACGATAGTTGCGGATCGGGGTGGGCGACCAGGTCACCGAACCCTTGACACCGAAACCGACTGTGTGAGCGGGCAATTCGTATTCGCGGATGATGGTGTCCATGGCTTCCATGGCGTTGTCGTTGACCTGTTCGGCCGCGGCCAGCGCCTGGTCGGTGGCCACCTCGTCAACCGCGAGCGCCGCCGCCATGCACAGCGGGTTGCCGTTGTAGGTGCCGAAGTGGGCCATCCGGTTATCGACGACCACCTGCATGACCTCTTCGGTGCCGCCGAACGCGGCCAGCGGAAGACCGCCGCCGATCGACTTGGCCAGAGTGATGAGATCGGGCTTGACGCCCAGACGCGCCGCGGCGCCGTGGGCCCCCGCGGTCAGACCGGTCTTCACCTCGTCGAAGATCAGCAGCACATTGTGGTCGTCGCACAGCTTGCGCACGCCGGCGACATACCCCGCGTCGGGCAGGATGATGCCGAGGTTCTCGATGACGGGCTCCATCACGACGCAGGCGACGTCCTTACCGTGCGCGGCGAGCTTGCGCTCCATCTGGCCGAGGTCGTTGTAGGCGACCGTGTGCACGACGCCGGGTTCGACGTCGAAGGGCACCTGCGGGGTCGGATTGTCGGCTGGACCGATCTCGTCGATGCCGGGCTTGACCGACACCGACAGACCGTCGTACCCGCCGTGGTAACCGCCCTCGATCTTGATGATCGCCTTGCGCCCGGTGTAGGCGCGCGCGGCGCGCACCGCGTACATCGTCGACTCGGTGCCGGAGTTGGTGAACCGCAACATGTCCACACCGAAGCGCTGCTTGAACCGCTCGGCGACGTCGGTCGAGATCGGCGACGGGGTGACGAACAGCGTGCCGATCTCGTCGAGGGAATGCTTGACCTTCGCGACGACGGTGGGGTTGAGGTGACCGACGAGCATCGCGCCGAAGCCCATCGACAGGTCGAGCACCTGGCGGTCATCGCAGTCGGTGACATAGGCGCCGCGGGCGGACTTCACGCCCATCGGGTACGGATCCCAGTACTGGAAGCTGCTGGTCACGCCCAGGGGCAGGGTCTTGACCGACCGAGCCGCGTGGTCGGCCGAGCCGACGGTCGTCTTGGCGTAGCGCTCCCACTCCTTGGCCATCAGCGCCGCGACCCGGTCGGGGTTCAGCGGCGTGTGGGAACCGGGCAGCTGTCGCCAGCCGGCCGGATCGTGGGCAGGAAACGTGGTAGCCGTACCACTCATGGGGATCACCTTCGCCTAATCGGAATGCGCCCGGGAAGCCTAACCTCCCGGCTGCGCCCCGGCTTGCGGAATCCCTCGCAGCAAACCATCAGTCGCTTCGGCTTCGAGCCGGCGCGCGGTACGTTCTAGTGCACAGCTGGCAAACATCCGTGAGAGGGGGGACCTGATGGGTTCGTCAACCGGTTCGGACCGCATCAGAGGTTCCCTAGGTCGGGTCGGCGCAGTGGCGGTTGCCGTGGGTGTCGGCACCGCGATCGCCTCGGCGCAGGCGGTCGCGCACGCCGAGACGGCGGGTCCCAGCGCGGAGTCGGGTTCGAGTTCGGCGGCAGGCCCCTCGGCAGGACCCCGATCCGGGTCGAAGGCTCGGCAGCGGCCGGCCTCATCGCGCAAGCAGAATTCCGCACCGGCCGCGGCCATTGCCGTCGGCGCTCCGAGCCGGGCCGCACTCACGACGGTCACCAATCCCCGTCGCAGCGGATCCGGCAGTCCCAGCACACCCGCGCCCACGGCGCTGCTGTGGGCCGAGTTGGGAGTCGCCCGCCGCGAACTCGGTGCGACGACGGCCGCCAAGACCGCCTCGGTGAGCGTTGCCCGTCCGGTCGCGTCGGCAGCCACCGACATCTGGTTGTTCGGTGACGGCACGGCTGATCATCCCAACGCCGGCATTCTGTTCGGTACCGGATACTCGTTCACCGGCTACGCCGGCGTCTGCACCAGCGGCGCATGCGACGGCGGTAACGGCGGACTGATCGGCAACGGCGGCAGTGGCTTCAACGGCGGAAACGGCGGCGCGGCAGGCTGGTTCGGAAACGGCGGAAACGGCGGGGCCGGTGCTGCTTCCGGCAACGGCGGAAACGGCGGAAACGGCGGCTTGTTCACCGGTGACGGCGGCAACGGCGGGGCCGGTGGGTCGGCGACCGGTGCCGGCGGTAACGGCGGGGCGGGCGGCAACGGTGGCAGCACCGGATGGCTGTCGCTGCGCGGTAACGGCGGCGCCGGCGGCAACGGCGGGACCGGCCTGGCG
>VERS01000633.1 GCA_018882545.1 Mycobacterium sp. | reverse complement strand
CCCGCCGCGACTTGATGGCGTATTCAGTTGATCTGCGCCACCGGCCGAAGTCGTGTGGTGGTGGTCACAGTAGCACCGCATGCTCGAAACGCAACCCCGAATTTCCGTGGAATTTGGATACGCAATCAGTTCCGCCGGATAGTGATCCGGGCTCAATCGCGCCGTGTGATCGCGAAAGATGCTGTAGCACTGCGTCTTCCGGATAGCACACCGAATGCCTGATTCTGGGTGCCGGCGGCGAAACTTCAGTTGAAAATTCGTCTGTGCTCTCATGACTCCAAATGTGGCGCGGCAGAGCCTGTTTCGCCGCGTTGATCAGGGCTGATGGTTCCGCCCCGGGCGGGTCGAGGGCCGGCGCCGCGAGGAGGCGCGAAAAATTGGGGGGTGACAGCTCGGTAATCCGGGGGTAGTGTGCCCTATCACAACTCAAGACGCCGTTGACGCGCAGCGGGAGAAACCCTCGTTACGGGGGTCGCCGTAGGAGCAAATCCTCCCCGGGAATCTCTCAGGCCCAAGTACCGCAGCGCCGAGGCAACTCTGGAGAACAGCCCCGATCCCTCGCGAGGGAATGGGTCTTACCGAAGGTGAAGAGCGCGCCCCCCGGGGCGCTCCCAAACTCTCAGGTCACAGGACAGAGCGGGGAGGTGTCCAATCCCTGATCGGCGCAGTCCGAACACTGTGAACCTGGAGGCACCTCGTGTTACCTGACCCGGCATCTGATCTCAACGCGGACGGTTTCCGCACCCGCCACATCGGCCCCGACTCCGGCGCCGTCGCACGCATGCTGCAGGTCGTGGGCTTCGACAGCCTTGACGACCTGATCGACACCGCGGTCCCAGCGCAGATCCGCAACACCGAGCAGATGGTTCTGCCGCCGGCTCAGTCCGAGCAGGAGGTGCTCTCCGCGCTGCGCACGCTCTCCGAGCGCAACCAGACCCGGGTCCAGATGATCGGACAGGGCTACTACGACACGGTGACCCCAGCGGTGATCCGCCGCCGGATGCTGGAGTCGCCGGCGTGGTATACGGCCTACACGCCCTATCAGCCGGAAATCTCCCAGGGGCGCCTCGAGGCGCTGCTGACCTTCCAGACCCTGATCGAGGATCTGACCGCACTTCCGCTGGCCGGCGCCTCGCTGCTCGACGAGGCCACCGCGGTGGTCGAAGCGGTGCTGCTGATGCGCCGGGCCAACAAGAGCGCGGGGCTCAAGGGGTCTGGCGGTGACGTTGTCGTCGTCGACGCCGAATGTTTCCCGCAGACCCTGTCGGTGCTGCGTGGCCGCGCCGAGGTGCTCGGCATCGAGGTCGTCGTCGCCGATCTGTCCGCCGGACTGCCCGAGTCGCTGCCGGCTGATCCCTTCGGGGTGGTGCTGCAGAACCCTGGCAGCAGCGGCGTGGTCCGCAACCTCGCTCCGGTGATCGCCGCGGCCAAGGAACGCGGAGCCCTGGTGACGGTCGCCGCCGACCTGCTGTCGCTGACTCTGCTGACCCCGCCGGGGGAGCAGGGTGCCGACATCGCGGTGGGCTCGGCCCAGCGCTTCGGGGTGCCGCTGTTCTTCGGCGGCCCGCACGCCGGTTTTATGTCGGTGCGCGCCGGCCTGGAGCGGGTGCTGCCCGGCCGGCTGGTGGGGGTGTCCGTCGATGTGGACGGCCAGCCCGCCTACCGCCTCGCACTGCAGACCCGCGAGCAGCACATCCGCCGGGACAAGGCCACCAGCAACATCTGCACCGCCCAGGCGCTGCTGGCTAATGTCGCGGCCATGTACGCCGCCTTCCACGGTCCGGAAGGCCTGCGCCGCATCGCATCTCGGGTACATCGCCACGCGGTGACGATCGGAGAGAGCCTCCGCGCGGCCGGCCACACCGTGGTGCACGGCGCGTTCTTCGACACCCTCGCGGTCAAGGTGCCCGGTCGGGCGGCTGAATTCGTCGCCCGCGCAGATATGGACGGCATTAACCTGCGACTCATCGACCCCGACCACGTCGGGATCTCCTGCGACGAGTGCACCACCGACGAGGTGGTTCGGCGGGTCGCCGCCGCGTTCGGCGCCCCGCTGGTGGCCGGCGGAGACGACGCGCTGCCCGCCGATCTGCAGCGCACCTC
>VERS01000046.1:7109-9130 GCA_018882545.1 Mycobacterium sp. | reverse complement strand
GTGATGGGCAAGGCCGGTGCACATCAGGTGCCGGGCGTGCGCAAGGCGCTGGGGCACGCCTACGGTGGCGGGTCCCAGTACTACTCGATGTGGGTCGTCGGCGCGGACAAGCCGGGATCGGACAAGCCCGCCAGATAGCGCTGCGCGAGCTCCCGGTAGGCCTGCGGATTGGCGTTGACCCATGCCTCGGCGGTCGTGCCCGCTATCGGACCCTTGACCTTGGCGGGTGCACCGGTCACCAGCACCTCGTCCGGGATGTGCGTGCCGCCGACCACCAGCGAGTGCGCCGCGATCAAACTGCGCGCGCCGATAACGGCGCCGTCGAGGATCGTGCAGTGGTTGGCGACGAGCGCCTCGGCTCCGATATGCGCGCCGTGGATGGTGCACATGTGCGCGATGGTGGCGTTGGGACCGACGTCGACCGGGATTCCCGGCGGCGCATGCAACACCGAACCGTCCTGCACGTTGGCACCCTCCCGGATGACGACGGGGGCGTAGTCGGCCCGCAACACCGCGTTGAACCACACCGAAGCGCCCGCCTCCACGGTGACATCGCCCACCAGAACGGCGGTGGGAGCGATGAACGCGGTGGGATCCACCCTGGGCGCGCGGCCTTCGAAGGCGTACAACGGCATCGCTCACATATACCCCAGCGCCGCCGAATGCGGCGCTGTTGCGCGGTGCGCGGGCAAAACTGTAACGTGTTCTAGTTAGAGAGCACTGTGGAGGTGACCCCCGTGAGCGCCCAAGTCCGCGAGATCGACACCGGCACCCTGCCCGACCGCTTCGCCCGCGGGTGGCACTGCCTGGGACTGGTCCGTGACTTCGCCGACGGCCAGCCGCATCCGATCCACGCCTTCGGCACCAAGTTGGTGGTCTTTTCCGACTCGGCCGGCGCGTTGCACGTGCTGGACGCCTACTGCCGCCACATGGGCGGCGACCTGTCCCAGGGCACCGTCAAGGGCGACGAGGTGGCGTGTCCGTTCCACGACTGGCGCTGGGGCGGGGACGGCCGCTGCAAGCTGGTGCCCTACGCCAAACGCACCCCGAAGCTGGCCAGAACCCGGTCCTGGGCCACCGATGTGCGCGGCGGCCTGCTGTTCGTCTGGCACGACCATGAGGGCAACCCGCCGCAACCGGAGGTCCGGGTACCCGAGATCCCCGAATACGGCAACCCGGAGTGGACGGACTGGAACTGGAACTCAATGCTCGTCGAGGGTTCCAACTGCCGCGAGATCGTCGACAACGTCACCGATATGGCGCACTTCTACTACATCCACTTCGGGCTGCCGACGTACTTCAAGAACGTCTTCGAAGGGCATATCGCCACGCAGTACCTGCACAACGTCGGCAGGCCCGACGTGGGCGGCATGGGCACCGCCTACGGCGAGTCGCACCTGGACTCCGAGGCCAGCTACTTCGGGCCGTCGTTCATGATCAACTGGCTGCACAACACCTACGGCGACTTCAAGGCCGAGTCGATCCTCGTCAACTGCCACTACCCGGTCACCCAGGACTCCTTCATGCTGCAGTGGGGCGTCATCGTCGAGAAGCCGAAGGGTTTGGACGACGCCATGACCGAGCGCATGGCGAAGGCGTTCACCGCTGGCGTGAGCAAGGGCTTCCTCCAGGACGTCGAGATCTGGAAGCACAAGACCCGCATCGAGAATCCGCTCCTGGTCGAGGAGGACGGGGCGGTTTACCAGATGCGGCGCTGGTATCAGCAGTTCTATGTCGATGTGGCCGACATCGCCGCAGACATGACCGACCGTTTCGAACTCGAGGTCGACACCACCAAAGCCAACGAGAAGTGGAACGTCGAAGTCGAGGAGAACCTACGCCGGCAGGCCGAGCAGGAAGCCGGTACGCGGTGACCGCACAGCAACCGCCCGACGCCGACGAGTTGGCCAGGTCGATGTTGCTGCTGCACGGATCGCATGACGACGAACCGCGGCCCGGCGATGACGACGATGTCGGCACCTGGTCCAAGGCACCCGATTTCGCCAACGATCCGCGGCGGG
>VERS01000046.1:0-7099 GCA_018882545.1 Mycobacterium sp. | reverse complement strand
CCCGCCTCGACCGCGAGCGGTACCTGACCGCCGGCCTGGCCGCCGTCGACTGCCGGTTCTGCCACGCTTCGGTGCAGGTCAAGAAACTGGGCGCGCCCTACACGGCCGTGCAGTGGAACGCCGAGGCGTCCCGGCGCTGCGCGTTTTTCGCGGAGGTCCGGGCCACCGGCGGCAGCAGTGCCCGGGTGCGGTCCTGCCCCAGGCTCGGCGACAGCATCACCCACGCTGTCACCGAGGGTTGTCTGGAGGAGTACTCCAGCGCCCCGGCGCCCGGCGACGGCTGACTCCCCCGTCCCCCACCCTCCCCGCGAGCAGACACAAAAGGCTCCGAATGCCCGGCGTGTCGCGGACCTTTTGTGTCTGCTCGCGGGGGAGGTGCGGGGGCTACCGGGGGGCTACAGGCCCGCGAAACGCTCCTTGACCTGGTCTTCGGTCAGCCCGTAGTCGGCCAGCGCATAACTGTGCTTCGGGGCGCGGGGGCCCTGCTTGCTCTGGTCGTCCGTGGCCTCGATCGCGGCGCGGGCTGCCTCGGTCATCTCGATTCCGAAGTGGGAGTAGATGTCTTCGACCGTGCCGATCGGGTCGCGGATCAACTCGACGTAGTCGACGTCGCAGAACTGAGCCGGATTGCACCGCGCGCGCACAGCGTTGAAGCTTTCCAGCCCGCGCGACCAGGTCTCCAGGGAGTCCGCGCCGATGGTCGAGCCGACGAAGATGTTCGACCAGCCCGCCGTGGTGTGTTGAGCCAGCGAACACATCGAGGCCATGATCGTCTCCGCGGGGCGGTGGCACTGAATGACCAACGCATCCGGATAGGTCGCAAACAAGGCCTCGAGGGCGAACAGATGGCTGGGATTCTTGAGCACCCAGCGCTTTTCGGGTTCATTGAGACCGATCAACTGCAGGTTCCTGCGGTGCCGCCGATAGGCCGCGGTCCAATCCTGGGCGGCCAGCCAGCGGGCGTAGGTCGGGACGTGGGCCAGCGTCTCGTAGGACACCGAGTGCACCGACTGGCGCAACAGCTGCCAGCACTCCTCCACCTCGTCGGCGGTCATGTAGTGCAGGCCGGTGTAGTCCGGGTTTTCCTGGTGCGCCTTGGCGAAACGGGACTGCAGTTCGACGAACACCGGGTTCTGCGGCCAGGTCTCGCGCGGGGGCCTGGGCTGGGGGAACTCCGCCAGCCACAGTTGGAGTCCCTGGTGGCGCGGATCACCGCACAACAGCCGGTGCAGGGCGGTGGTGCCGGTCCGCGGTAGGCCGGTGACGAAGATCGGCGCAGTCACCGGCACGTCGACATGCCGGGGGTGCTGCTTCCAGGATGCTTCGCTGAGCAGCCGGGCCACCAGGGCGTTGCGCAGGAAGAACCGCGACATCTTGCTGCCCAGCTCGGTGAGGTCGGCATCCCGGCGGTAGGACTCCAACAGCACCGAGAGCGCCTCGCCGTAGTTGTCCTCGTCGGTGCCGAAATCATCCAGGCCCACGGCCTTGACCGCCGAGGCCTTCAGGTCCTCGACGGTGCCCACATCGGTTCTAGCCACCGGACACCCCGGTCACGCCTTGTACTCCCCGCAGTTCACATCCAGAGTGGCGCCGGTAATCCCACTGGACAGGTCACTGGACATGAACAAGATCGCCGAGGCCACCTCATCTTCGGTGGGCAGCCGCTTGAGGTCGGACGCGGCGGCGGTGGCTGCATAGATCTGCTCGACGGTGGTGCCGTACTTGCCCGCCTGGTGGTTAAAGTAGCTTTTGAGGGTGTCGCCCCAGATGTAGCCGGGCGCAACAGAATTGACTCGGATGCCTTTGTCGCCGAGTTCGGTGGCCAGCGACTGCGACATGGCCAGCAGGGCCGACTTCGCCATCTTGTAGGCCCCGTACTTGGGCTGGGAGTGCCGGACCACCATCGAGTTGACGTTGACCACCGCGCCGTTGGTCTCGGCCAGCGCCGGGGTGAAGCTCTGGATCATCCGCAGCGCGCCCAGCACCGTCAGTTCGATCGCATCGCGGATGTGGTCGAAGGTGGTGTCCGCCAACGGCTTCATCGACGGCACCCGGAATGCGTTGTTGATCAGGACGTCGACTTTGCCGTAAGCCGCCAGCGTCTCGGCGACGAGGTTGTCGACCTGCCCGTCGTCGGTGATGTCGGTGGTCACCGCCACGGCCCGCCGGCCCAGCGTTCTGACCTGTTCGGCGACCTCCTCGAGACGCTCGGCGGTGCGGGCGGCCAGCACCAGGTCCGCGCCGGCCTCCGCGCAGCGCCTGGCCAGTGTGGTTCCCAGCGCCGGACCCACACCACTGATCACCGCCACCTTGCCCTCCAGCATTCCAGCCATCGGTTATCCCACCATCCTGTTCTGAATCTGTCTTTGCCGCAGGGCTATCCGGGCACGCCAGTCCGCTGCGGTGATCCTGTTGGCCTCGTAGTAGGGCAGATGGTCGGCGACCGCAGCGGTGCCCACCACCGTTACGGTCGGGCCGTCGGCGTCGGTGAGCGGGCGGGAGACCCGCTGCCAGCGAAACTGCAGAAAACCTTTCCGGTGGCCGGTGGTCTCGACCCAGTTGGTCAACCCGGGGTTGGTCTCGGAGACGACGAGGCGGATCTTGCCGTCCGGATCAGCCTGGGCCTGAGTACCGTTCAGCGATGTCTGATGGTTGATGTAGTCCAGCGAGATGTACCACATGCTGCCGAGCTGGAACCCCAGATAGGGAGCGTCGGTGACCGGCAGGGTGATCACCAGGGCCTGATCCGGGTTCAATGCGAAGTGTCCCGCCGACGAGTACTGGGTGGCCAGGCCGCCGGGAGTCAGCCGGGGGGCGACCATCGTGTTCACCGGGATGTTCATGTAGAACCACTGCGGAAACTGCAGCCAGGTCTTGACCCGCTGCACGAGCTGCTTTCCCGCTGTCGCCCAGCGCTTCTCGAGAAGTTCGGGGCTCAGCGGAGGTGGTGCGGTGCCGGCGGTGTCAGTGCGGGCAATGGCCACCGTTCCTCGGCGGGCAGACCAGTCGTTGTAAACCTCCCTGATCACCAATTGGGCGTTGACCGCCGGGGTGAACACCCATTCGAAGGCGCCGTCGGCGCCGATGTCGAGTCGGCGGTCATCGAAGGCGGTCTCGCTGTCTGGAACGTTCTGATCGGTGTACTCCCCGCCGAGCAATTGGAAGCTCAGATCGGTTGTTGTACCGCGTGTTCCGGTGACAACGTATTCCTTTCCGGCCTGCACTCGGGTGCCGAAATAGAGGGTGTCCGGATTGTCCAGACCCATCTTGGTGAACGGTCCGGTACCAGACTGCAGGAACGGGTGGTCGCGGTCATAGTCGAAGGCGAGGTGGGTGCAGGCCGCGATACCCCCGGCCAGGTACTGCAGGCCTTCCAGCAGGTCGGCCTCACTCTCGATGTGGGGTGCCTCGCGTATCAGTCGCTCAGCCTCGGCGACAGCGTCGATCAGGGGCTGTGCGTACATCGTGGATGGGCCTCCCGACCGTGGGCTGCCCTGAATCTAGAACGTGTTCTAATGCGTAGTCAACCGGCCGTTCGGTGCCGGCGACACCCGTCAGTTCACGCTGGCCAGCGCGAACGGCAAGACCTCGGCAATACCGGCTTGCCGCAGCGTGCGGGCCGCCATGGTGATCGTCCATCCGGTGTCGGTCAGGTCGTCGATCAGCAGGACCGGCCCGGGCACGGTCCCCAGGTCCGGTTCCACCCACGACCCGGTCAACCCGGCCACCCGATAGGCAGAGTTGACCGCCGTCACCGGCCGCCTGCCCGGGCGGTAGCGCAGCGTGCCGAGGTTGGTCAGTCGTCCCAACTCGGCGAGGGCATCGACCACCGACCGGATCAGTACCGGTCGGGTGGTCGAGTCCAGTCCCATCACGGCCACCGGGCGCACGTCCCACGGCCATGCCGCGAGCACCGCGACCGCGGCATCCACGACGTCGGCCGGAACCGGGCCGTCGGGGGCGTCGAGCAGTCGGCGAAGCCGGATTCCCCAGCCCAGATCGGTGAGCCGCCCGATGACCCGCCCGGCGGCCGGACCGTCGGTGATCCGCCCGCTCAGGTCTACTCCGAGGTTCGGCATGCCGGTGGGCCATTGCCGTCGCGGGTTGATCTCGACGCCCGGCCGCTGCAGGCGCTGCCGGGCGACCTCGATCGCCGCACCGTCGACCTTCGGATCCAGCGGGACGCCGGCACAGTTGTCGCAACGCCCGCAGGTCTCGTCGCCCTTGAGTTCCGGGTCGTCCAACTGTGCGCGCAGAAACGTCATCCGGCATCCGGTGGTCGCCTGGAAGTCCAGCATGGCCTGCTGTTCGCGGCGGCGCGCCTCGTCGAGTCTTCGGTAACGCTGCTCGTCGTAGACCCACGGCTGGCCGGTGCCCAGCCAGCCACCTTTGACGCGCCGGACCGCTCCGTCGACGTCGAGCACCTTGAGGACCATTTCCAGACGAGTCCGGCTCAGATCGACGAGCGGCTCCAGGGCGGCGGTGGACTGCGGCCGATCGGGATCGAGTACCTCAATCACTCTGCGCACCAGTGCCTCTGATGGGAACGCCACGGAGGCGAAGTAGCTCCAGATGTCGCGGTCCTGCGCGCTCGGCAGCAGGATCACCCGGGCGCTGGCTGTCGCGCGCCCTGCACGGCCGACCTGTTGGTAGTAGGCGATCGGCGAGGGAGGAGCCCCGAGGTGGATGACAAAGCCGAGATCGGGCTTGTCGAATCCCATCCCCAGAGCCGAGGTCGCGACCAGGGCTTTGACCCGGTTGGCCAGCAGGTCGGATTCGAGTTGCTCGCGTTCGGCCGGGTCCGTCGCGCCGGTGTAGGCGGCAACGTGATGGCCGAGGTCGGTGAGCAGCCCGGCCAGATCACGGGCCCCAGCGACGGTCAGCGTGTAGATGATTCCCGAGCCCTCCAGCGCATGCAGTCGGGCGGCAATCCAGGCGACCCGTTCGGCGGCGGTCGGTATCTGCACGACCGACAGGTGCAGCGACTCGCGGTCCAGGCCACCGCGCAGCACCACCGTATCGGCGGCACTGCGGATCGTCGTGCCTGCTGCGCCGACGCCCAGTTGGGTGGCGACATCCTCGACGACGCGGTCATTGGCGGTGGCGGTCGTCGCCAGGACCGGGGTATCGGCGGCCAACCGGGCCACCAGGGTGCGGATGCGCCGGTAGTCGGGACGGAAGTCGTGCCCCCAGTCCGAGACGCAGTGGGCTTCGTCGACCACGACCAGGCCGGCGTCGGCGGCCAGTGCGGGCAGGACGGTGTCGCGGAACTCCGGATTGTTGAGCCGTTCCGGGCTGACCAGCAGCACCTCCAGTTCACCTGCCGCGATCCGGCGGTGGATGTCGTCCCATTCGGTGACATTGCCGGAGTTGATGGTGGCGGCACGCACACCGGCCCTCATCGCGGCGGCGACCTGGTTGCGCATCAGCGCCAACAGGGGCGAGACGATCACGGTGGCGCCGCGGCCCTGCTCGCGCAGCAGTTTGGCGGCGATGAAATACACCGCCGATTTGCCCCACCCGGTGCGCTGCACGACCAGGGCGCGCCGGCGGTGCACGACGAGTGCCTCGATCGCGGTCCATTGATCATCGCGCAGCACCGCGCCTGGACCGGCGAGCTGCTCCAGGATCGCCTGGGCGCGGTCGCGGATCACCGCCCTGTCGTGTTCGCCGCTGCTAACCGGAAGCCTGATCCTGCTCGCGTTTGATCTCAAGGGCGATGTCGATGAGCTGGTCCTCCTGGCCGCCGATCAGCTTGCGCTGACCCGCCCGGTGCAGCAACTGATGCGCCGGAACCCCGTAGCGCTCGGACTGGCGGATGGCGTGCTTGAGGAAGCTGGAGTACACCCCGGAGTAGCCCATGATGAGGGCGTTGCGGTCCAGCAGGCATTCGGCGGGCATGGCCTTGGCGACGACTTCCTCTGCGGCGTCGGCGATCTCGAAGAAGTCGATGCCGGTCTTTACGCCGATCTTGTCGAAGACCCCGATCAGCGCTTCCACCGGGGCGTTGCCGGCGCCGGCACCGAAGCGCCGACAACTGCCGTCGATCTGCTTGGCGCCGGCCCGGACCGCCTCGACGGAGTTGGCGACACCCAGACCGAGGTTCTCGTGGCCGTGGAAACCGACCTGGGCGTCCTCGCCGAGTTCGGCAACCAGCGCGGAGACCCGATCGGCGACGTCGCTGAGGACCAGAGCACCGGCGGAGTCGACGACGTACACGCACTGGCAGCCGGCGTCGGCCATGATCCGAGCCTGCTTGGCGAGTTTCTCCGGGGGGATGGTGTGCGCCATCATCAGGAATCCGACGGTCTCCAGGCCGAGTTCGCGGGCCAGGCCGAAATGCTGGATGGACACGTCGGCTTCGGTGCAGTGCGTGGCGATCCGGCAGATCGACCCGCCGTTGTTCTGCGCCTCCCGAATGTCGTCCTTGGTACCCACCCCGGGCAGCATCAGGAACGCGATTCTGGCGTCTTTGGCGGTCTCGGCCGCGAGTTTGATCAGTTCCTGCTCAGGGGTTTTGGAGAAGCCGTAGTTGAAGCTCGACCCACCGAGGCCGTCCCCGTGGGTAACCTCGATGACCGGAACCCCGGCGGCGTCGAGGGCGGCGACGATGCCGTGCACCTCATCTCTGGTGAACTGGTGGCGCTTGTGATGGGAGCCGTCGCGCAGGGAGGTGTCGGTGATCCGGACGTCCCAGATGCCCTCGCTCATCGCTGTCCTCCCGAGAGGGTCGCGCCCTGTTTGGCGATCTCTTCGCCGACCTTGGTCGCCGCCGCGGTCATGATGTCGAGGTTTCCCGCGTACGGCGGGAGATAGTCGCCGGCCCCTTCGACTTCAATGAAGGTGGTCACCACATGCTGGCCGCCGTTGACCACCGAGGGCTCATCGAACTGTGGTTCGTTGAGCAGTCGGTAGCCCGGCACGTAGGTCTGCACCTCGGCGACCACATCGTGGATGGATCGGGTGATCGCGTCGTGGTCGGCGTCGGGGGGAATCGCGCAGAAGATGGTGTCGCGCATGATCATCGGCGGGTCGGCGGGGTTGAGGATGATGATGGCCTTGCCGCGGCGTGCGCCGCCGATGGTCTCCACGCCCTTGC
>VERS01000632.1 GCA_018882545.1 Mycobacterium sp. | reverse complement strand
GCTTCGCGATCATTGGCTACGCCGCTCGGCTCCCCGGCGCCGTCGACGCCGAGCAGTACTGGGAGGTGCTGCACGCCGGCCGAGACGCGATCACCGAGGTACCGCCGGATCGCTGGGACGCCGACGATTTCTTCGATCCCGATCCCGCCGCGCCCGGCAAGGTGGTCACCCGCCGGGGCGGCTTCGTCGACGACGTGACCGGCTTCGATGCGCCCTTCTTCGGAGTGTCGGCACGCGAGGCGAAGTTGATGGACCCGCAGCACCGACTGCTGCTGGAGACCGCCTGGCAGGCCGTCGAGCACTCCGGAATCGCACCCACATCGTTGGCGGGCACCCGGACAGGTGTGTTCGTCGGGCTTTCCACCCACGACTACGTCTGCATGGCCTCGGACGCCCTGGACTACCCGGATTTCGAGGCCTACCTGGCCATCGGCACCTCGGGTGCGGCCGGCGCGGGCCGGATCAGTTACCGGCTGGGACTGCAGGGGCCCGCGGTGACCGTGGACACGGCGTGCAGTTCCTCCCTGGTCGCCATCCACCAGGCATGTCAGGCGCTGCGGTTGGGCGAATGTGACCTTGCCCTGGCCGGCGGTGCGAACGTCCTGCTCAGCCCGGCAACCATGATCACCTTCTCCCAGTCGCGGATGTTGGCGGCCGACGGCCGGTGCAAAACGTTCGACGCGGCCGCCGATGGTTATGTGCGCGGCGAGGGATGCGGCGTCATCGTGATCAAGCGCCTCGAGGACGCCCTGCGCGACGGCGACCGCATCCGCGCGGTGATCCGGGGCAGCGCAGTCAACCAGGACGGCGCGTCGGGCGGCCTGACGGTGCCCAACGGCGTCGCCCAACAGCGGGTGATCACCGAGGCGTTGGAACGCGCTGGCCTGACCCCCGGCGATGTCGACTATCTGGAAGCGCACGGGACCGGCACCTCCCTGGGGGATCCCATCGAGGTGCAGGCAGCCGCCGCCGCCCTGGGCAAGAACCGCGCGGCCGACGCACCGCTGCTCATCGGATCGGCCAAAACCAACATCGGCCACCTGGAGGCCGCAGCCGGAGTGGCCGGTGTCCTGAAAGTCGTTCTGGCCCTGGAGCACAAGGAGCTGCCCAAGCACCTGAACTTCCGCAATCCGTCGCCGCACATTCCGTGGGACCGCCTTCCGGTGCGCGTGGTGGACGAAGCCACCGCCTGGTCGCCCGGCGCCCGGCCGCGGATCGCCGGGGTCAGTTCATTCGGGTTCTCCGGCACCAACGCCCACGTGATTGTCGAGGAGGCGCCGCAGGCGCCGACCATCACCACCGAGGCGCCGCAGGCGCCGACCATCACCACCGAGGCGCCGCAGGCGCCGACCATCACCACCGAGGCGCCGCAGGACTTCTCCGACTCTCGCCGGTTCATGTTGCTGCCGGTGTCGGCGCGCACCCCATCGGCCCTGGCCGCGACCGCGCAGAATTATCGCGACTGGCTGGTGAACCACCACGAGGCAACTTTGGCCGACGTGTGCCTGACCGCGGGCGCGGCCCGGGCCCACCTCCAGCACCGGGCCGCCCTGGTGGTCAACTCGGTGGAGTCCGCAAAAGATCTGCTCGACGCGCTGGCCGACGACCGGCCCGCACCGGGGCTGGTGCGCGGGGAGTCTCACGACAAGCCCAAGACGGCGTGGTTGTTCCCCGGTCAGGGCAGCCAATACCTCGGCATGGCCAAGGAGTTGTACGAGAGCGAACCGGTGTTCGCCGAGACGATGGACCGATGCGCCGCCGCCGTGGCCGAACAACTCCACAAACCCCTGCTGGACGTGATCTTCGGGGTCGGCGCCGGCGCCGCTGACAGCCCCGAGGAGACCCTGCAGCAGACCCGGTACGCCCAACCCGCACTCTTCGCAGTCGAAATGGGCTTGGCTCGGCTCTGGCAGTCGTGGGGCTTCGAGCCGGACGTGGTGCTTGGCCACAGCGTCGGGCAGTACGCGGCGGCCTGCGTCGCCGGGGTTTTCAGCCTGGAGGACGGGGCCCGGTTGCTGGCCGGGCGGGGTCGGCTGTTCGGCGATCTGCCCGCCGGTGGCCGGATGTCGGCGATCTTCGCTGAACCGGACCGCGTTGAGCACCTCATCGACG
>VERS01000631.1 GCA_018882545.1 Mycobacterium sp. | reverse complement strand
GATCTACACGGTTCAGTAACGCGGTCACCGCGCCGCCCGCAGCTGGCAAGATCGCAGGCATGAGCATCGACGCCATCTACACCGCGGAATCGACGGCCACCGGCGGCGGCCGCGACGGCCACGTCAAGTCCCCGGACGGCCTCATCGACCTCGACACCCGCCCGCCCAAAGAGATGGGCGGCAGCGGCGAGGGCGTCAACCCGGAGCTGCTGTTCTCCGCCGGTTATGCCGCCTGCTTCCTCGGCGCTCTGCGGCTGGTGGCCAAGCACAACGGTGTCACCCTCGATGACGCCACCGCCATCACGGTGCGGGTGGGGATCGGCAAGGACGCCACCGGCTACGGCCTGACCAGCGAGGTCATCGGCTATCTTCCCGGCTTGGAGAAGGCCCAGGCCGAGGACCTGATGGCGCAGGCCAATCAGGTCTGCCCGTACTCCAAGGCCACCCGGGGCAATGTCGAGGCCACCCTGGTGACGAAGGTCTGAGGCCGGGCGGATCAGCCCTTGGTGGTCTCCTTGGTGGTCTCCGCGCGTGGATGCCGGTGAGAACGCTCCCGGTGCAAGGTCTCGCCCCGGAAGAACGCCGGCGACTTCAGGCTCCAGAAGACCATCAGCAGCACACCGAGGGCGATGCTGAGCACGCCGACGATGAACACCGTTCCGACCCCTGCCAGCGCGCTTCCGCTGCCGTAGTCGGGGCTGAACATCCGGTAGGCCTCGAACACACCGACCGGGATGAGGATCAGGGCGGCGATACCGGGCAGGATCACCTGGCCCATGGCGGTGCGCCAGGAACGCCACGCGGTGTCCCAGAAGTAGACCACCGAGGACACCGCAACGACGGTGTAGTAAAGCATGATCGAGATGCCGACGCTGTAGACGCAGTCCTCGACGATGCTGTCGCTGACCAACGACAGGCCGCCGTAGATGGCAAAGGTCGTCAGGCCGATGAACCAAGTGGTGAACTTCGGTGTCTGCACGGCCTGATCGACTGAGGCGAACCGGTCCGGCAACGCTTTGTAGGTGGCCATCGCCAGCAGGCCGCGAACGGTGGACATCACTGTGGACATCGTCGCCGAGAACGCCGACAGACCGACGATGACCGCCGCGATGATCGCACCGACCGGCCCGACCGCTTCCCGCGCCATGCTCGAGAACACGTCTTCGAGGTTGCCGGAGTGGGTCAGGCTGCCTTCGCTGGCCTCGTCCACACCGGCGAAGGCCAGGGCGGCCACTCCGATGATGATGTAGGTGATCAGGATGATCACGATCGCGGTCACCCCGACCCGGCCGGACTGCTCCGGGGTGCCCTCGGTCTCCTCTGACATCGACAGTGCGGCGTCGAAGCCCCAGAAGATGAAGATCGCCACCAGAAACCCACCCACCAGATCTGAAAAGCTGCTGATGGCAAAGGGGTTGAACCAGTCCCACGAGAAGGCCTCGACGGAGGGATTGCGTTCCCGGCCTAAGACGTTGGCCAGAAGTATCCCGGCGAAGACGATCAGGCCGCCGTACTGGATGACCGTCAGGATGATCGTGGTCCGGGAGGACTCCTCGGCGCCGCGGGCCACCAGCCAGGTGGTGATCAGGATGAAGACCGCGGCGACGGCCAGTTTGAACCAGGTCTTCGGCTCCTCCACACCCAGGCCGACACTCACCGCGTTGACGATGATTCCGGATGCCCCGACGCCGGCCAGGATGCTCGACAACATCAGGGCATAGCCGCCGATCCAGCCGATATGCGGCAGGATCGCCTTGGAGCCCCAGGTGAAAACAGTTCCGGAGTCGGGCGCGGCATCGGTGAGATGCTTGTAGGCCAGCGCCACGAAGAACATCGGGATGACCGCGATGATGAAGACGATCGGCAACTGGTAGCCCACCATCTGCGCGCCCGGCCCCAGCGCGCCGGTCAGCGAGTAGGCCGGCGCGGTGGCGGCCAAGCCGATGGCCACCGCGCCGATCAGCGAGACCGACCCCTTCTTCAAACCCTTGGCTTGCAGGTCGCTCATCGGCGGGTCGATGGGCTGGTCATCCTGGGTCATAGGGCGAATTTTCGCACTCGCCAGGCTGTTATGGGGTCGCTCGGCGAATTCACCCCAGCGGCCAGGTGTGCAC
>VERS01000630.1 GCA_018882545.1 Mycobacterium sp. | reverse complement strand
ACGTGCACGTAACGTCCGCCGGTCTCGTCGAGGTACTCGCGGCGCGCCGCGGCGGCGTCGGCGATCGCGGTGGCCATAGGCACACTGATGCCCAGCACCTCGTCGCTGGTGGTCACCCCGGCCGTGGAGCCGTAGCCGACGATGACGCCGGCGGCACCGGTGCGCATCAGGTGCAGCGCGGTGCGGTGATCGAGCACACCGCCGGCGACCACCGGCACGTCGAGTTCGGAGATGAAGGTCTTGAGGTTGAGTGGCTCGCCCTCACCGTCGTGTCCCTGCACGACCCGCTCGGCGGAGATGATGGTGCCCTGAATGATCAGCAGGTCGATCCCGGCTTGCACCAAGGTGGGCGTCAAGGCTTGGGCGTTCTGCGGGCTGACCCGCACGGCGGTGGTGACGCCGGCCTCACGCACACGGGAGATCGCCTCGCCGAGAAGGTCGGGATTGAATGGCGCCGAATGCAATTGCTGCAGCAGCCGGATCGAGGCCGACGGGTCATCCTCCTTCTCGGCCGCGGCGATCACCGAGGCGAGCTTCTCCTCGACGTCGGCATGGCGGCCGATCAGGCCTTCCCCGTTGAGCACGCCAAGTCCACCCAGACGACCGAGCTCGATGGCGAACGACGGGGACACCAGAGCATCGGTGGGATGCGACACCACCGGGATCTCGAAGCGGTAGGCGTCCAGTTGCCATGACGTGGAGACGTCCTGCGACGAGCGTGTGCGCCGCGACGGGACGATGTTGATGTCGCTGAGTTCGTAGGTTCGGCGGGCGTTTCGGCCCATGCCGATTTCAACCATGTCGCGCATGGTGATCTCTCCTGACCTATCGCGCCGTGTAGTTGGGTGCTTCGACGGTCATCGTGATGTCGTGCGGATGACTCTCCTTGAGACCGGCGGCGGTGATCTGCACGAACTGCGCGCGCTGCAACTCACCGATGGTCGACGACCCGGTGTAGCCCATGGCCGCACGAAGACCGCCGGTCAACTGATGGATCACCGTGGCCAGCGGGCCGCGGAACGGCACCCGGCCCTCGATGCCCTCGGGGACCAGTTTGTCCTCGGAGAGCACGTCGTCCTGGAAGTAGCGGTCCTTGGAGTAGGACTTGGCCGCCGCCGCTTCACCGCCGCCGGATCCGCGGCCCTGCATTGCCCCCAGCGACCCCATCCCGCGGTAGCTCTTGAACTGCTTGCCGTTGACGAAGATCAACTCGCCGGGCGCCTCGGCGGTGCCGGCCAGCAGTGAGCCCAGCATGGCCGTCGAGGCCCCGGCGGCCAGCGCTTTGGCGATGTCCCCGGAGTACTGCAATCCGCCGTCGGCGATGACCGGAACCCCGGCCGGCCCGCAGACCGCCACTGCCTCCAGGATCGCGGTGATCTGCGGGGCCCCGACCCCGGCGACCACCCGGGTGGTGCAGATCGACCCGGGGCCCACGCCCACCTTGACCGCATCCGCACCGGCGTCGACCAGGGCGGCGGCCGCGGCGCGGGTGGCGACGTTGCCGCCGACGACCTCGACTTTGTGACCCACCTCGACCTTGAGCTTGCCGACCATGTCCAGCACCCGACGGTTGTGGGCGTGGGCGGTGTCGACCACGATCACGTCCACGCCGGCATCGACCAGTGCCAGGGCCCGATCCCAGGCATCCTCGCCCACGCCGACGGCCGCGCCGACCAGGAGCCGGCCGTCGCTGTCCTTGGTCGCGTGCGGGTGCTTCTCGGTCTTGACGAAGTCTTTGACGGTGATCAGTCCGGTGAGTCGGCCGTGACCATCGACGATGGGGAGCTTCTCAATCTTGTTGCGGCGCAACAGACCCAGAGCGGCGTCAGCAGTGACGCCCTGCTGGGCGGTGATCAGCGGCGACTTCGTCATGACCTCGGCGACCCGCTTGGTCATGTCGACTTCGAAGCGCATGTCACGGTTGGTGATGATGCCCAGCAGGGCGCCGTCACCGTCGACCACCGGCAGACCGGAGATGCGGAACCGGGCGCACATGGCGTCGACTTCGGCCAGGGTGTTCTCCGGCGAACAGGTGACCGGGTCGGTCACCATGCCGGCTTCGGAGCGCTTGACCATCTCGACCTGGCTGGCCTGCTCGGTGATCGACAGGTTGCGGTGCAACAC
>VERS01000629.1 GCA_018882545.1 Mycobacterium sp. | reverse complement strand
GCTGGACCTGATCCAGGAGGGCAACCTGGGCCTGATCCGGGCCATGGAGAAGTTCGACTACACCAAGGGCTTCAAGTTCTCCACCTACGCCACCTGGTGGATCCGGCAGGCCATCACCCGCGGCATGGCCGACCAGAGCCGCACGATCCGACTGCCCGTGCATTTGGTGGAGCAGGTTAACAAGCTGGCCCGGATCAAGCGGGAATTGCACCAGAACCTTGGCCGCGAGGCCACCGACGCAGAGTTGGCCGAGGAGTCTGGCATCCCGGTGGAGAAGATCAACGATCTGCTCGAGCACAGCCGCGACCCGGTCAGCCTCGACATGCCGGTCGGCAGCGACGAGGAGGCCCCACTGGGTGACTTCATCGAAGACTCCGAGGCGATGTCGGCGGAGAACGCCGTGATCGCCGAACTACTGCACACCGACATCCGCCATGTTCTGGCCACCCTCGATGAGCGCGAGCAGCAAGTCATCCGGTTGCGCTTCGGACTCGACGACGGTCAGCCCCGAACTCTCGACCAGATCGGCAAGCTGTTCGGGTTGTCCCGGGAACGCGTCCGCCAGATCGAGCGTGAGGTGATGACCAAGCTCCGCAACGGTGAACGGGCCGAGAAGCTGCGCTCCTACGCCAGCTGAGCTTTCCTAATACCCTGTGCGCCCGCCGGTTCGCCGGCGGGCGCACAGGGTGTTTTCCGGGCCTTCGGAGGGCGGCCGGGCAAGTAGACTCGCGATGCGAGGAAGGGTGCCCTTATGAACGACCTGGTCGACACCACCGAGATGTATCTGCGCACCATCTATGACCTCGAAGAAGAAGGGGTTGTGCCGCTGCGGGCGCGGATCGCCGAGCGCCTCGAGCAGAGCGGGCCGACGGTGAGCCAGACGGTTTCGCGGATGGAGCGCGACGGTCTGCTGCGGGTGGCCGGCGACCGGCACCTGGAGCTCACCGAGAAGGGCCGTCGGCTGGCGATCGCGGTCATGCGCAAACACCGTCTGGCTGAGCGCCTGCTGGTCGACATCATCGGACTGCCATGGGAGGAGGTGCACGCCGAGGCCTGCCGGTGGGAGCACGTCATGAGCGAGGACGTCGAGCGCCGGCTGGTGCAGGTACTTGACCGGCCGACCGTCTCCCCGTTCGGCAACCCGATCCCCGGGCTGGCGCTGCTGGGCCTGCACATCAGCGACGCGGAGCCCGACAGCACCGATCTGGTACGGCTGACCGAATTGCCGGTCGGCGACTCGGTGGCCGTGGTGGTGCGCCAGCTGACCGAGCACGTGCAGGGCGATGCCGCTCTCATCGGACGACTCAAGGAGGCCGGCGTGGTACCCAATGCCCGGGTGCTGGTGCAGACCAGCTCCCACGGTGACGTGACGATCGTGGTCGGGGGGCATGAGAACGTCGAACTCCCGCACGATATGGCGCACGCGGTGAAGGTCCAGAAGGTTTAGCCCGCCCGTCCAAAGAGCCGGCGCGGCGGCAGCCGCACCCCCAGTCGCTTGGCGAGGCGGTATCCGGTCCCGGTCAACTCCCGGATCTGCTCGGGCCGCATACCCGACTGCAGGGCAACATCGAGCATTCCCGCCATTCGATGCTCGGGATCGCTGCGCAAAGCGGCTTCCAGCGCCACTCCCGCAAGCGGGCCGTCGCCCCGGGAATAAGCCGAAAATGCGAGCAGGACAAGCGCTTCCACCCGCCACGGGTCCGGAAGCGTCCGAGACAGCAGTGCCCAGAGCGCCTCGGCTGAGGCCGCCTCTGAACCTACCGCCAGCGCGTACAGGGTGTCCCGTACCGCGATGTCGGTCAGTCCGCAGGCCACCGTCGCCACATCGTCCTCGTCCGGCTGGGCACCGTCGAAGACACGTCCGGCGATGTCGATTGTGTGCTCAACGTCGAGGCGTCCGCGCCTGTTCGGGTCCGCCCGCCAGGCGGCCTCACGCTCGATTGCACGCTGCCTGATCGGTTCGATCAGTGCGGCGGCCCGCTCCGGGTCGCTCACCGCGAGCACGGCGTGCAGATCGGCCCGTCGACCGTAGAGTCGCCGCCCGTCCAGCACGGCGGCAGCCGCCAGCGGGGAGGCGCCGGGATCGTCGACGGTGCCGGGTTCCCCGCAGCCGTCGACGCACCGCCATG
>VERS01000628.1 GCA_018882545.1 Mycobacterium sp. | reverse complement strand
GTGTCGGTGCTCGGCCCGGACAGCACGCTACCGTCGGCGTTGAGCGACCACTCGGAATCCCGGACGCCGTAGGGGCGGCTGTGCACCTGAAACTTCCAGCCTCCACCGGCTTCCAGGGGACGTAACGTCAGCTGCACCTCGCGGGAAGCCTTGTCCGGCAGGATAATCGGCTCGTAGAAGAATACGTCCTTCACCCGTGCCGGTGTTCCGGCGGCGGCCAGTGCCATTGCCGCGTAGGTCGCCCCCGGGACGACCACCGTGCCGTAGATGACGTGGTGGGCCAACCAGGGCTGCGTCTTGACCGATAGGACGGTGCTGTACACGGTGTCGCCGGAGGCCAGGTCCTTGGCGCTGCCGAGCAGTCCGGACACCCGAATACCGTCGGCGGCTCCGCTCATGATTCCGGAGGCCTTGGGCCAGTACCGTCGGCGCTGGAAGGGATAGGTCGGCAGTTCCAGCCTGCGGCCCGGGGTGTGCTGCCTGGCTGAGAAGTCCGGCCGGTGCCCACAGACATAGGTCGCGGCGAGGGCTTCGGTGATCTGTCGTTGTGCGTTGGCGCCCTTGCGCAGTGACACGATCGTGGTGGGTGCTGCCGCGGATTCCGGCCAGGTGGACAGCGCGGCCGCGGTGAGGATCGGCTGGGGACCGATCTCCATGAGCACCGAGCAGCCCATGCTCGCCACGGTGGCCACACTTTCGGTGAACTGGACGGGCTGCCGGGAGTGCCGGCGCCAGTACTGGGCGTTGATCGGTGTATCGGCGGTCAACACCGCCCCGGTCCGATTGCACACCAGCGGCCGGGTCGGTGCGGCGTAGGTGAATTGGTCTGCAAAGGACTCGAATTCGTCGAGTACGGGGTCCAGTAGCTCCGAATGGAAGGCGTGACTGGTCTCCAGCCAGGTGCACCGCGCACCGTCCTGGCTGCAGGCCGCGACGATCTGCTCAAGGTCCTCACCGGGTCCCGACAGCACGGTGTTGCGCCCGTTGTAAGCGCCCACCGAAACCCGCGGGAACCCCTCCGCGGCCCGCACCACGTAGTCGGGGTCGGCGAACACCGCAACCATCCTGCCGCCGGCGGGCAGGCTGCCGAACAGTCGGCCGCGTTCTGCGATCAGCTTCGCGCCGTCCTCCACGCTGAGCACGTCCGCCACACAGGCGGCGGCGTACTGACCCACACTGTGGCCCAGCACCACGTCGGGTTCGATACCCCAGGACTGCCACAGCCGGGCCAGACCCATCTCGACGGCGAAGATTGCCGGCTGGGCGAAGGAGGTGTGCCGCAGGGTGTCGGCGGCTTCGCGGTCGGTGGCCAGCAGGACATCCAGCAGCGGCCGGGGCAGCATCGGATCCACCGCCGCGGCGCACCGCCGGACGGTGTCGGCGAAGACCGGTTCGGTGTCGAACAGCTCCCGGGCCATGCCCGGGTATTGGCAGCCCTGGCCGGGGAAGAGCCAGGCGGTGGTTGGCGGGTCGGTGCACTCCCCGCGGAGCACCCCCGGGCGTTGCCGGTTGGCCACCAGGTCCTCGAGCAGTGTTCGGGCCTCCTGCGCCGAGTTGGCCACAACGGCGGCCCGGTGCTCGAAATGGGAGCGACCGGCCCCGGCGGTCCAGCAGACGTCGGCGATCGACGCTGCGGGATGCATCTCCAGCCAGGTGGCGTAGCGCTGCGCCAGGGCCGTCAGTGCCTGCGGGGAACGCGCGGACAGCGGAAGGACGGACCACGGCTCGCGGACAGCCTCCGGGGCTGCCCCCTCGTCGGCGGTGTCGTCACCGGCGTCGGCGGCGGTTGAACCGGACGGCTGCGGCGCCTCCTCGATCAGGACGTGGGCGTTGGTTCCGGTGAACCCGAATGAACTCACCCCGGCCCGGCGGAGGCGCCCGTTGGCGTGCCACGGCGTCGGCTTCTCCACCACCTGCACCGGCAGGGAGTCCCACGGGATGTGTGGTGAGGGGTTGCGGAAGTGCAGCGTCTGCGGGAGCAGGTCGTTCTCCAGGGACAGAACGACCTTGATCAGCCCGGCGGCGCCTGCGGCGGACTCCAGGTGGCCGATGTTGGTCTTGGCCGTTCCCATCAACAGCGGCCGCTCGGGGTCTCGCCCGGCGCCGTAGACGGCGGCGGCGGCCTGAACCT
>VERS01000627.1 GCA_018882545.1 Mycobacterium sp. | reverse complement strand
GCTCGGGTTCCTGCAGCAGGCCGTACCCGGTGGAGGGGCCGGGTTCCGGCGGGGTGGCGGCCCCGCCGTAGGGGGCCCGCAACCGGGTGGTCTCGGCGTCCCCGAAGAGGGTGCCCGAGGTCAGGTCGTCCTCGGGGTCGACCAGCCGTGCCGACGGGGGCCGCACCGGCGCGTCCTCGGGTCGCTGCCAGCCGGGGTCGGGGTTCTGGCTCGTCACAGAGGCCAGCGTAAGTGCTCGACGGGGTTAAGCCGAGGATTTGCCGGGTTGGTCTCTAACGTTTGCCGGTCGCGGCGCACTTCGGCGTCCTGGTCGTCGTGGCGCGCACAGGGCCCCGATCCGTAACCTGTCGGCATGCCCTTGCGTGTGCCGCGGTCGGTGCTGGCCGTCCTCTGCGCCGCGGTGGCGCTCGTCCCGGGCTGCGCCCGCTTCGACAATGCGGTGTCCCAGCCGTTCACCACACCTCCGGATTTCCGGCCCGGGCCGCCCTCGACGCCGCCGCCGCCCCCGCCGCTTCCGCCCAAGCCCTTCCCCAAGGTGTGTCCGGCCCCCGGGGTCATGCAGGGCTGCCTGGAGAGCACCAGCGGGCTGATCATGGGCTCGGACGCCAAGACGGCCCTGGTCGCCGAACGTGTCACCGGCGCGGTCAAGGAGGTCTCGATCAGCGCCGAACCGAAAGTCAAGACCGTCATCGGTGTCGACGGCAGCGCAGACGGCGGCCTGATGGACATCGCGCTCTCGCCGACCTACTCCCAGGACCGGCTGATGTACGCCTACATCAGCACGCCCACCGACAACCGGGTGATCCGCATCGCCGACGGCGACGTCCCCAAGGACATCCTCGCCGGAATCCCCAAGGGCGCCGGCGGCAACACCGGGTCGCTGATCTTCACCAGCCCGACGACGCTGGTGGTGCAGACCGGCGACGCCGGTGATCCGGGTGCTGCGAACGACCCGAAGTCGTTGGCGGGCAAGGTGATCCGTATCGAGCAGCCGACCACGGTGGGTCAGGCGCCGCCGACCACCGCGCTGTCCGGGTTGGGTGCCGGCGGAGGTATGTGCCTGGACCCGGCCGACAAGTCGCTGTACGTCACCGACCGCTCCCCCGGCGGCGACCGGTTGCAACGGATCGGGCCGGACGCCAAGGTCACCACGGTGTGGACCTGGCCCAACCGCCCGGGGGTCGCCGGGTGCGTGGCGCTGGACGGCACCGTGCTGGTCAATCTGGTCAACACCAAACAGACCGTCGCAGTGCATCTGGCGCAGGCCACCGGCGCGGTCACCGGAGAACCCGAGGTGGTGCGGGAGGGCACCCGCGGTCACGCCTGGGCGCTGGCGGTTTCCCCGGACGGCAACATCTGGGGCGCGACGGTCAACCGGACCGCCGGGGGCGCCGAGAAACTCGACGATGTGGTGTTCCCGCTGTTCCCCCAGGGCGGCGGCTTCCCGAGGTCCAACGCCGACGTCACCTAGCCCGGCGCACAATGGGAGTCCGCGCCGCTGTTGCGCAAAAGGTAGTAGCCGTACCGCTCGTCGAGCGCGTTGTGCGGGACCAGGGCGAGAGCGACCGGTTCGAGGCCGGCGTCTTGCGCGACGCTCCAGAACTCGTCGATCGCATAGGTCGTCATGTTCGCCAGATGCCGGACGTATCGACGGCGCATTGATCGGGTCGACCGGGTCGCGGTCGCATACTTCACTTGCACGAATGCCAGCCCTCCCGGCCGGAGCAGGCGGTGGGCGATTTCGAGAATCCGAACGCCGTAGGCCTTAGACGGAACGAGTTCCAAGACGTACAGACACAGCAGTAGGTCATAGCCAGTGCCGATCGAGTCGACCGAACTCTCCGGTGATTCGTAGTCGACCACGACCTCACGAACACGGGTGTCGCAGACCGAATTAACCTGACGTCGGCACTCCTCGACGCTGGCCGCCGATATGTCAGCAGCGACGAACTCGTCGGCCAGCGGGGCGAAATGCACGGCGTTCGCCCCGCCGCCGCATCCCCACTCGATGACGCGGTCGAATCGGTGCGGGGCTTCGACAGTGCGCGCGAGCCGTCGGAAGAGATCGAGATGTTGCCCGCCGACGTCGAACCAGTCGAGGTCTCGGAACACGCTGCCGTCGCGCCAATGCGAGT
>VERS01000045.1 GCA_018882545.1 Mycobacterium sp. | reverse complement strand
GGTCGGTGCCGCTCAGGTGCTGGCGTGCGGCGCTGCTCCGGGCCGCCTCGAGGGTCTGCTCGACCGACCAGCCCGCCAACGCCGGCCCGGGTGCGGGTTCTCCGGTCACCTGATCGGCGTGCAGCCGCACCGCCGTCGCGTAGTCGGTCACCCCGATCGGCAGATCCGCAGCCGGCTTGCCGAACGGGTCCAGCGACAGCACCGCCACCTCCCCGCCGATCACCGCCGCATCGGCCTCGGCCAGCCGATCCGGGGTGCAGAGGGCTATCTCGGCCGCTGTTTCGGCCGGCCCGCCGCCCAACACGGCCTCCGCGCCGATCCACCACAGGCCCAGCAGCACCGCGGCGGTCTGCCAGTGCGCCGGCAGCAGCACCGCGACCCGGCTGCCCGGTCCGGCGCCGAGTTCGGTGCGCAGCAGATTGGCGGTCTTGGCCGCCCAGTTGGCCAGCGTCACGGTGGACACCTCGATGCGCTCACCGGTGGCATCGTCGTAGTAGGTGATGCGCGGGCCCATCGGATGGGCCGCCGGGGCCAGCAGCGGATCCAGCAGGGCTCCGGTCAGCGTCGGCATCAATTCACGCATCGGGGGTCATCGGGCCCGGCGGTGATCACCGGCGACGGCGGGGGCGCCACGACGGGGGCCTCGGCGGCGGCGTCGCGCACCGTGGCCGCCGTCGGCAGTGTGCCGTCCAGGCCGGAGCCGGGACCCCGGTAGTCCTCGGCCAGCACCACCCGTACCGATCCGGCCGGGATCGACGGGTCCACCGTGATCGGCAGGCCGCCGAGTTCGGTGGCGACGGCCTCGGCACCCGGGTCCTCGGCGGTGGCGGCCAGCACCTGGGTCTCGGTGACCTTGGCCTTGTCGTTGTTGCCGACCGTGCCGCCGGAGAAGCCGGCCGCCGTCAGCCGGTCCGACACCGCGCCGGCCAGGCCGTTGATATCGGTGTCGTTGACCACGTCGACGACGGTCTGCTCGCGGGTGTAGGTGATGCGGGCGGTGCGGCCGGCATCCTGGTCCTGCAGTAGGCCCTTGACCCACTGGGCAACCGCGGCCGGGTCGACGGTCACGACCGACTGGTTGCCGTCATCGCTCCACCCGTCCTCGGCCAGCACCGGAATGGTCGCGAAGGCGACGTTGCCGGCCGCCAGCCGCTGCAGCTGCTTGAGGAAGTCCATCACGTCCCAGCCCGAGGAGATCACCACCGAACGCTGGATGGCTTCCTGCAGTCGGTGCAGGGTGGCCGGGCTGCTCAGGGTCTTCCCCGAAATCACCTGGTGGGCAAGGGAAGCCATCACGACCTGTTGGCGGACCACCCGATCGAGATCCCCGCGGGGCAGGTCGTGCCGCTGGCGGACGAAACTCAGCGCCTGCGGACCGTCCAGCCGCTGCCAGCCGGCCGGGAAGTTCGCCCCCGAGAGCGGTTCGGACACCGGGGCCTCCAGGCACACCTCCACCCCGCCGAGGGCGTCGGTGATCAGGGAGAAACCCAGCAGTCCGATCTCGGCGTAGTGGTCGACGGTCACGCCGGTGAGGTCGGTCACGGTCTTGATCAGCGCGTTGCGGCCGGCCTCCACCGCCTGCGGTTCGGCCTCGGCGGGGTCGACGCCCTGGGCTTCGACCAAGTCCTTCATCCGGTCCAGTTTCACCTGCCCGAAGACGCCGTTGATCTTGGTCTTGTCCAGACCCGGTGCGCTGACGTAGGAGTCCCGCGGGATGGAGATCGCCGTCGCCGAGCGTCCGTTGTGCGGGATGCGGACCAGGATGATGGTGTCGGTGTTGGTCGCGGTTTCGGCACCGGCGTGCAACTGGGTCAGTTCCTGCTCGGTCAACGGGTTGCCGTGGGCGTCGGTACGGCTGTCCACCCCGACCAGCAGGATGTCGGTGGCGCCGTCGTCGCCGGGCGTCAGACCACCCAGCAACGCGGTGGTGAAGTGGAAGATGCCGCTTTCGAAGTTGCGCACCGAACCCCAGGCCACCCCGGTGCCGAGCAGGACCGTCACCGCCAAGAGGGCCATCAGGGTGCGCGCCACCGGGCGGACGCGAGTCACTGCCGTCACTTCCGTCTCAGCTGGCACTCGCTCAGGCTACTGCTGACGCGGCCTCAACCGTGGTAGCCGCGGTCGGCGTGCCAGACTCGCATGCCAAACTCGGTGCCGTGCGGATGGTGATCACCGGTGCCGGCGGCCAGGTCGGGCGCTACCTGGCCGGCAGCGCGGCCCGGGCGGGCTACCAGGTGTGTGCGCTGAGCCACCGGGACTTCGACATCACCGACCCCGAGGCGGCCCGGCGCCGGGTCGGCGGCGGTGATCTCGTGGTCAACTGCGCGGCCTTCACCAACGTCGACGCCGCCGAGTCCGATCCGGCCACCGCCCACGCCGTCAACGCGGTCGGTCCGGACAACCTGGCGCGGGCCTGCGCGGCGGCCGGGGCCCGGCTGATCCACCTCTCCACCGACTATGTGTTCAGTGGGGTTTTTAGCGGGGATCTCCACCGGCCCTATGACATCTCCGACCCCACCGGACCGCTCAATGTCTACGGGCGCAGCAAGTTAGACGGCGAACTCGCCGTGCACGCCGCGCTGCCCGACGCCCAGGTGGTGCGCACGTCGTGGGTCTACACCGGCGGGTCGGGCACCGACTTCGTGGCGATCATGCGCCGGCTGGCGGCCACCGACCGCACCGTGGACATGGTCGCCGATCAGATCGGCTCGCCGACCTACACCGGTGACCTGGTCGACGCACTGCTGCAGATCGCCACCGGCGCGGTCACCGCGCCCCTGCTGCACGCCGCCAACGCCGGATCGGCCAGCCGGTTCGATCAGGCCCGCGCGGTGTTCACACTGCTCGGCGCGGATCCGGACCGGGTACGGCCGGTCAGCACCGCGGCCGCGGCCCGCCCGGCCCGCCGCCCGGTGTTCTCCGCGCTGTCGATGGCCGGATCGGCGCGGGCCGGGCTCACCCCGCTGCGGCCGTGGCGGGACGCCCTGCGGGCCGCGCTTGCGGTGCCGGTGGCCGACGGACCGATAGCCTCGTCGCCGTGAATCCCGAACCGACCAGCCCCGGGCTGACAGTGGTCACGGTGACCTACTCGTCGGGTTCGCATCTGGAGCGGTTCCTGTCCTCGCTGACGGTGGCCACCGACCTGCCCGTGCAGGTGGTCATCGCCGACAACGGCTCGCACGACGGTGCTCCCGAAGAGGCGGTCCGGCGCTACCCGGGAACCCGACTGCTCCGCACCGGCGGCAATCTCGGTTACGGCACCGCGGTCAATCGGGCCGTGGCCACGGTGTCGGCCGACCAGGAATTCGTGCTGGTCGCCAACCCCGACGTGGTGTGGGCGCCGGGCAGCATCGACGCCCTGCTGGAGGCCGCCGGGCGCTGGCCGCAGGCCGGCGCCCTGGGGCCGCTGATCCGTGACCCGGACGGCGCGGTCTACCCCTCGGCCCGGCACCTGCCCAGTCTGGTGCGCGGCGGAATGCACGCCGTGGTGGGTTTCGCCTGGAAGGGCAATCCGTGGACCAGGTCCTACCGGCAGGAACGCGCCGAGCCCAGCGAGCGGCCGGTCGGTTGGCTGTCCGGATCGTGTCTTCTGCTGCGGCGCAAGGCCTTCGACGCCGTCGGCGGGTTCGATGAGCGCTACTTCATGTACATGGAGGACGTCGACCTCGGGGATCGGCTGGGCCGGGCCGGCTGGCTCAACGTCTACGCGCCGGCCTCGGAGATCCTGCACGACAAGGGGCATTCCACCGGACGCAACCCGGCCCGCAACCTGCGCGCCCACCACGACAGCACCTACATCTACCTGTCCGATCGGCACACCGGTTGGCAACGGGCGCCGCTGCGGTGGACGATGAAGGGCGCGCTGCGGATCCGGGCCGGCGCGGCGGTGCGCAAATCCCGCCGCCAACTGCGGAAAGGGACACGATGAGTTCTGGGGTGCAGCCGATCGACCCGGCCCGGGTGGATGCTGTGGTCCTGGTCGGCGGCAAGGGCACCCGGTTGCGGCCGCTGACCCTGTCGGCGCCCAAGCCCATGCTGCCCACCGCCGGCCTGCCGTTCGTGGCCCATCTGCTGTCGCGGATCGCCGCCGTCGGGATCGAGCACGTGGTGCTCGGCACGTCCTACAAGGCGGAGACCTTCGAGGCCGAGTTCGGTGACGGCTCCAAACTGGGACTGCAGATCGACTACGTCACCGAGGACACTCCGCTGGGCACCGGCGGCGGGATCGCCAACGTCGCCGCCACATTGCGCCACGACACCGTGATGGTGTTCAACGGTGACGTGCTCAGCGGGATGGACCTCGGCGCCATGCTGGCGGCGCACGCCGAGCGTGACGCCGACCTCACCCTGCACCTGGTCCGGGTGGCCGATCCCCGGGCCTTCGGTTCGGTGCCCACCGACGCCGAGGGCAATGTGCTGGCATTCCTGGAGAAGACCGAGGATCCGCCCACCGACCAGATCAACGCCGGCACATACGTTTTCAAGCGCAGCATCATCGACCTCATCCCGCGCGGCCGGGAGGTGTCGGTGGAGCGGGAGGTGTTTCCGGCGCTGCTCTCCGGCGGGTCCAAGGTGTGCGGGTACGTCGACGCCACCTACTGGCGGGATATGGGAACCCCGGAGGATTTCGTGCGCGGGTCGGCCGATCTGGTGCGCGGCATCGCCCCGTCGCCGGCGCTGGGCGGCCAACGCGGGGAGAGTCTGGTGCACGACGGCGCCTCGGTGGCCCCCGGTGCGCTGCTCTACGGCGGCACGGTGGTCGGCCGGGGTGCCGAGATCGGGGCGGGGGTGCGACTCGACGGTGCGGTGGTCTTCGACGGTGCCCGCATCGAACCCGGGGCGGTGGTCGAACGCTCGATCGTCGGCTTCGGCGCCCGGGTCGGGCCGCGCGCCCTGATTCGGGACGGGGTGATCGGTGACGGCGCCGACATCGGGGCGCGGTGCGAACTGCTGCGCGGTGCGCGGGTGTGGCCCGGTGTGTTCATCCCGGACTGCGGAATCAGGTACTCCAGCGATATCTGACGGTGTCGGCCAGCCTGAGCAGCGCGGCGTCGGCGTCGTCGGGCAGCGCGTCGATCGGCCACCATCGCAGGTCCAGTGACTCGGCGCTGATGACCGGCTGCGCCCCCGGCGGAGCCTCGGCGATGAACTGCAGGTCGAGGTGACGGGTCGGCACGCCCAGCGAGCAGGTCACCGGATGGACGTGGACCGCGGCCAACCCCGGGCGGATCACCAGCCCGGCGATGCCGGACTCCTCGGTGGCCTCCCGCAACGCGGCCGCGGCGATTCCGCGGTCACCGTCCTCGCAGTGTCCGCCGAGTTGCAGCCACCGGCCGAAGCGGGGATGCAGGGTCAGCAGCGCCCGGGTGGCGGTGTGGTCGACGACGAGTGCCGAGGCGGTGACATGTCCGGGCTCGCACGACCGTCGGCACCCGTCCGGGCGGGCCAGCAGGAAGGCCAGAACCGCATGCCGCAACGCGTCCTGGCCGGGATCGGCCGGGCGCCACGTGGTCAGCGCGTCCATCGCCGAGGCGTGCACCGGATCGTTCACCGGCGCAGCAGCCTGTCGTCAACCGGTGCGGGCTGGCGCGCCTCGATTTCCTCGCCGGGATAGCCGATCGCGACGGCGCCCAGCGGCTCCCACTCCGGCGGCAACTGCAGGACAGCGCGCACCGCCGCCGGGGCGAAGATCGTCGACCCGATCCAGCAACTGCCGACCCCGCGCACCGCCAGGCCCACCAGCAGGGCCTGAACCGCCGCGCCGACCGCCGCGGTGAACATCGTGCGCTCGGCGGCCGTTCGGGCGGCGTCGGGGTAGTGATGTGCGCCGTCGGGCACCAGGAACGGGATCACCACCTCCGGGGCGTCGTAGAGGATCTGTCCGCGGGCCAGCCGACGTTCGATCTCCGCGGCGGGCTTTCGGTCGGCGGTCAGGTCGGCGCGCCAGGCCTCCCGCATCGCGTCGAGCAAGGCCCGCCGCCGCGTCGGGTCGGTGAGCCAGACGAACCGGGCCGGCCGGGTGTGGTGCGGTGCGGGGGCGGTGAGCGCGTCGGCGACCGCCGCCTCGATCAGCCCGGCGTCCACCGGCCGGTCAGCGAACCGGCGTACCGAGCGGCGCAGCAGTTGTGCCTGCCGCCGTCCGAGTTCGATCGCCTCGGCGGTGCCCAGCCAGAACAGGTCCTCGGCACCGCCGCGGAGCAGCTGCGCCGCGGTCGAGCCGTCATCGGGCACCGCCAGTCCGCGGACCACCGCGACCGCCACCCCGGTCAGCTTGCCCTTGACCAGATCGGCGGCCGCGGCGATCTCGTCGGCGACGGCCACCTCGGTCACCACCAGTTCGTTGCCGTGCCGGTCGCTCGCCCCGGCGTAGCTGTGCAGCACCGCCACCCCGGCCGCGCCGATCGCGGCGTCGGTCTGGCCGTTGCGCCACGCCCGGCCCATGGTGTCGGTGAGGATCACCCCGACGTCGATCCCGCGGCGGACGGCGATCGCGCTGCGCAGCCGGGCGGCGCTGGCGTCGGGATCCTCGGGCAGCAGGGCCAGTTCGGTTGCCGCGACATTGGATCCGTCCACCCCGGCGGCCGCCTGAATCAGGCCGTAGCGGTTCTCGGTGATCAGGGTGCGGCCCTTGCGGGCCAGGATGCGGACCGCTTCCTGCTCGATCAGACTGCGCCGCAACGCGTCGCGCTGCTCGGCATCCGCCGGGGCGGTGACGATGCGACCCTCGCACTTGGACACCACCTTGCTGGTGACCACGACGATGTCGCCGTCGCGCAGCCACGGCGCGGCGGTACAGATCGCCGCGGCCAGATCGTCGCCGGGCCGGAACTCCGGAAGGCCGGTGACGGGCAGGATCTCGACCGGCGCCGCGGCGCCGTGGTCGGGGCCAGGGCTCACGGCCGAACCCCGGCCAGGTCCAGGCCGGCCCGCACCATCTGCGCGGTGGTCTCCGGATCGGACATCAGCAGCGGGGCCGACTTGACCACCACACCGGGCACGTCGGCCTGATCGCTGTCGTGCACCAGCCAGTAGTCCAGCAGCCCGGTGGCCGACCGCGCTCCGTAGTGGCGACCGACGGCCTGCGAGGTGGTTGGCACCCCGATCACCGAGAGGCACTCGTCGGCCATGCCGCGCAACGGTTTTCCGGCCACGATCGGCGAGTATCCGATCACCGGCGCCGGGGTGGAACGCAGTGCGCCGCGGATGCCGCCGACGGTCAGGATGGCCCCGATGCTGACGACCGGGTTGGACGGGGCGAGCATGACCACGTCGGCCTCGGCGATCGCCGCCAGAACCCCCGGCCCGGCCGCGGCGGTCTCGGCGCCGATGAACGCGAAACTATGGGTGGGGATCTTGGCCCGGTACCGGACCCACCACTCCTGGAAGTGGATCGCCTTGCGCTCGCCGTTTTCCGGATCGGTCACCACGACATGGGTTTCGCAGCGGTCGTCGCTGGCCGGCAGCAGGGCGGCCCCCGGGGCCCACCGGTGACACAGCGCCTCGGTGACCTGACCGAGGGGATAGCCCGCCCGCAGCATCTGGCTGCGCACCAGATGGGTGGCCAGATCCCGGTCGCCGAGTCCGAACCAGTCCGGCCCGATGCCGTAGGCGGCGAGTTCGGCTTTGGCATGCCAGGTCTCGTCCCGGTGGCCCCAGCCGCGGTCGGGGTCGATACCGCCGCCCAGGGTGTACATGCAGGTGTCCAGATCGGGACAGATCCGGACCCCGAACATCCAGGCGTCGTCGCCGACGTTGACCACCGCGGTCAACTCGTGTGCGCCCTCGAATTGACCGGACAGCTCGTCCGATGACTGACCGGCGAACTGGCCCAAGCCCAAAAGGCGTTGCACGCCGAGCAGGAACCGGGCACCCCCGATGCCGCCGACGAGAACGGTGATCCTCACAGCGCCCGACCCTATTCTGCGGTGCCGGCCGCTCGCCCGCCGAGGGTCGCCGGGCGGTCACAGTGACGTATCTCGCTAGACACGCCAAGGTTTCGACACGCCGGTTTGGGTCACGAAAGTGGTAGGGAAATACCGCGAACGGCTTGACCGGAGCACCTGCGCCCTGTCTAATCACATCAGTGTCATTCCCGGTCGAACGTCCGGTTTCGGTGTCGCAGACTGAGATTCGACCGTATGTTCGAATTAAAGAGACACGAATTAAAGAGACACTTCGACGACGGAGTCGGGTAAGGAGAGCGGAGATGTCCTACGAGAATTTCCTCGGGGCGATCGGCGGTCCGCACAGTGCAACCGCATCGGCGGCGCGGGCCCACCTCAGTGTGGTTCCGGACCCGATCGACCGGCCGCTGACCCCGGACGATCCGCAATGGCAGGAAAAAGCGCTGTGCGCGCAGACCGATCCGGAGGCGTTCTTCCCGGAGAAGGGCGGTTCGACGCGCGAGGCCAAGCGGATCTGCCTGGGCTGCGAGGTGCGTGATGCATGCCTGGAGTACGCCCTGGCAAACGACGAGCGGTTCGGAATCTGGGGTGGCCTCTCCGAGCGGGAGCGCCGGCGCCTCAAGCGCGGAATCATCTAGATCCCGCTACTCGCTCTGCCCTAATCCTGTTCCAGCGTCGGGTCGATGACCGACGGTTCCACTCCCAGATACGTGGCCACCTGAGCCACCAGAATCTCATGCAGCAGATCGGCCAGATCGTCGGAATCCTTGGCCCGTCGCTCGATCGGCCTGCGAAACAACACCAGTCGCGCGCGCGTCGCCTCACCGCGGACGTCCACGCCGGCGGGGATCAACCGCGCCAGCGCAACCGGCCCGTCGGCCACCACTTCCGGCGGCCACTGCACGCTGTCGGGATCCTTGGCCGCGATCCGGGGCACCTCGTCCACGGCCACATCCAGTCCGCTGAGCCGCTGCTGCCAACGTCTTTCGATCGGCTCGTAGGCCTCCAGCACGGCCATGTCGAAGCGTTCGGCGCGGCTTCGCCACCCCGGAACCGTCTTCGGCAGCAACGGGCCCCTCATCTCGCGTCCGCGCCGCGAGCCGCCGCCCGATCCACTTCCGCGCCGGGCACTTCGGGAGTCGGCCACGAGCGCAAATCGTAACGGTTGAACATCGGCGGCGCGGCCCCCGCGCGTGTCCGGGCGTGACCGGGTTGGCACCGCGATAGCCTCTGCGGCGTGAATGTTGCCCGACGCTGCAGCCGGCCCGGATGTCCGCACTGCGCGGTGGCGACGCTGACCTTCGTCTATTCCGACTCCACCGCCGTCGTGGGCCCGCTGGCGACCGTTCGCGAACCGCACGCCTGGGATCTCTGCAT
>VERS01000626.1 GCA_018882545.1 Mycobacterium sp. | reverse complement strand
CTCGAGAAGGACCCGGTGGTCGGGACGCTGGGCAAGCTCGTCGACACCGTCTTCATCGACCGCGAGGACCCGAAGAAGGCCGTCGAGTCGCTCAAGCAGGCCGAGGAGCTGACCCGAAAGGGGCTGTCGGTGGTCATCGCGCCGGAGGGAACGCGGCTGGACACCAAGTCGGTCGGCCCGTTCAAAAAGGGCCCGTTCCGCCTGGCCATGGCCGCCGGTGTGCCGATCGTTCCGATCGTGATCCGCAATGCCGAGGTGATTTCCGCGCGGGACTCGACGACCCTGCATCCCGGGACGGTGGACGTCGTCGTCTATCCGCCGCTGTCCCTGGCGGACTGGACGCTGGACAACCTGCCGGACCGGATCGCCGAAGTCCGCCAGCTCTACATCGACACCCTCAAGCAGTGGCCGGTCGGCTCGGTACCGGAGGCCGAGATCTACCAACGCCAGGCCGCGCCGGCCAAGAAGGCGACCGCGACGAAGGCGACCGCCAAGAAGGCGACCGCCAAGAAGGTGCCGGCGAAGAAGGTGCCGGCGAAGAAGGCGACGGGCACGGCCACCGCGGCTAAAAAGACTGCCGCCGAGGCGAATCCGGAGACCAAAGTGAGAGGACGCCGATGAGCGCCGGTGACTATCTGACCGACTTCAGCACCACCGACGATGCGCTGGTGCTGGCCTCGGTGTCGTCCAAAGCCGAGGCGGGTCTGCTCGACGACTGGCTGCGGGCGCAGCGTCGGGCGCACCCGGAGGCCAACGTCGAGGTACTGCGGATCCCGCACAGCGATCCGTCCGTGCACCTGGTCAACGAACTGGCCGACAAGCTCAGCGCGACGCCGGACCGCACCGTCGTTCCGGTTCGGGTGTTCTGGGTTCCCGGCGGGCTGCCGACCCGCGTGAAGGTGGCTGGTCTGATCTCCGGGCGGGACACCTACCGTCCGCCGGAGATTCTGCAACGCGCGATCCTCAAGAAGGACCCCTCCCGCGCCCGGATCGTGGCCGGCGAACCCGCGAAGGTCTCCGAACTGCGAAGCCAGTGGGATGAGAAGACCGTCGGCGAGAGCCAGCAGGATTTCGCCCGGTTCGTCCTGCGCCGGGCGAACCTGGCGATCGAACGCATCGAGTTGCGGTTGTTGGGGCCGGAATACAAGTCGCCCCGACTGATCACCGACGAACTGATGGCATCCACCCGGTTCGTCGACGGCATGGCGGGGATTCCGGGTGCCAGCCCCGAGAAGGCCGAGGCGATGCTCAACGAACTCGCCACCGGTTGGAGCAGATTCTCCGTTGACCTCATTCCCAACGTCGGCCGGGCGATCTTCAGCAGGGGTTTCGACTCCCGCATCGACTACGACACCGACCAGATCGAGTCGATGCGACTGGCACTGGAGGACCACCCCGCGGTGTTGCTCTGGTCGCACCGCTCCTATCTCGACGGGGTGATCGTGCCGGTGGCTCTGCAGGAGAACAAACTGCCGCCCGCGCATACCTTCGCCGGCATCAACCTGTCGTTCGGATTCATGGGCCCGATCATGCGCCGGTCCGGGGTGATCTTCCTGCGCCGCAAGCTCGATGACCCGCTCTACAAATACGTGCTGCGCCAGTTCGTCGGTTACATCGTCGAGAAGCGGTTCAACCTGAGCTGGTCGATCGAGGGAACCCGTTCGCGAACCGGAAAGATGTTGCCGCCCAAGCTGGGTCTGCTGTCCTACGTCGCCGACGCCTACCTCGACGGCCGCAGCGAGGACATTCTGCTGCAGCCGACGTCCATCAGCTTCGACCAGCTCCACGAGACCACCGAGTACGCCGCCTACGCTCAGGGCGGGGAGAAGATCCCGGAAAGCGCCGAGTGGCTGTACAAGTTCATCAAGGCCCAGGGCGAACGCAACTACGGCAAGATCTACGTCCGCTTCCCGGCGGCCGTGTCGATGCGCCAGTACCTGGGCGCACCGGACGGTGCGACCGCCACGGATCCGGCGGCCAAACGGCTCGCGATGCAGAAGATGGCCATCGAGGTGTGCTGGCGGATCCAGCGGGCCACCCCGATCAACGCCAGCAGTCTGGTCTCAGCGGTGCTGTTGACCACCCGCGGCCGGGCGCTGACGCTGCGGCAGCTGCACCACACGATGCAGGATTCCCTGGAC
>VERS01000625.1 GCA_018882545.1 Mycobacterium sp. | reverse complement strand
ACCGGGCGGCGTTTCCGGAGAACGTCGACCCGTCGTCGGTGAAGGCAGTGCCGTTGAAGGCTACGGCGCCGCCCCGGGCGGCGGCGGTCCGCGACGCCGCAGTGTTCGACGCGAACCGGACCCCCGTCATACCGAGGTAGTTCACGTAATCGGCTGTCACCGGCGCGATTTCGATTGCCCCGCCCCCCGCGGTGTGCTCACCCGGGGCGCGGACAACGGCCCGGTTACCCACGAAAGCCCCGCCGTTGACGGTGGTCGGCCCGTTCACCGCGTAGAGGGCACCGCCGTGCGCCTCTCCGGAGGACGGCTCTGCGATCGACTGGCCGCCACCCCGCCGGCCGCCCAATGCGGAGTTGTCCGCGAAAGTGGTGTTGACGATCGCGATCGACGGATCAGCGCTCGCCTCGGAGTAGACCGCTCCGCCCAGCGCCGAACCCAGGTGGCCGCTGCCGGTGTCATCACCCCCGATCGCCTTGTTGCCCTCTAACCGACTGCCGGACACCACCGTTCCGAGTCCGAAGTTGTAGAAGGCGCCGCCCGTGGTTTGGCGGTAAAGGACGTCGGCGGCGTCGTCGCCGCCCACGGCCCTATTGCCGCGGAACAGGCTGTTCTGGATCTGCAGAGTGGCGGTTTGGCCGGGTTCCGACCTGCCGTACGGGTTGATCAGGGCACCGCCGGCAGCCGATTTGCCATCAGCGGCGAGTGCCGAGTTGCCGACGAACCGGACCGCGACAAGCCGAGTTTCACACAGGCCGTCGAACTCCAGAGCGCCACCCTGCGCGAGCCCCCCAGCCCCGCGACCGTCCGGGGGCACCGGACCCGCGCCCGCCTCGCCGCCGAAGGAGCGGTTGCCCACGAACTCGACTTGCCGGATGCCGACCGGGATGACGATGGCGGGGATACCCAGCGATCCGGTTGCGTTGTTGACCAGAACACCGCCGCCGAAGGCGAAACCGCCCTCGCCGGCCTGGGTGCCCGATACGGCGGCCGAGTCGGCTCCCCGCCCGCCCCGGGAGGTGTTGTGCCGGACGGAAGGGTTGGTGGCCTGGATCGAGGAGGGCGACACCAGCACCGCGCCGCCACCCAGGCCAACTCGGCCGGTGCCGGTATTCCTCTCCGCGTCCGCGGCATTGGCTCCGGCGCCGCCGCCCTCGGCGAGGTTGTCCTGCAGCGTGACGTCGTCCATGCGCACCGTCACCCATTCGACGGCGCCGAAGCCGCCGCCGTTGGCCCGACCCCCTTGCCGGGCGGCCAGTGTCGCCACCGCCTGGGCCCCGATCACCGGCGATCGGCCGCAGTCAGGCCGGCCTGCTACCGACCTCCAGACCGGCCAACTCCGAGGTTCCGTCGAAGAGCACCCGGCCCGATTCGCGGACCGTGCAGCGCAGGCGCCCGCCGAGGTGCTCGAAGTCGGTGTCGATGTTGCGCCGCTCGGCAGGCATCGGAACCGGCAGCACATGCGGCGGCAGATGTGTTCCGTCGCCGTCCAACTCGATCTCGTAGCGGCGGGATCGGCCCCGCAGCCGCCAGCGGTTCTCGCCCACCTGGGAGCGGACCAGTAGCGGCGGCGTCATCCGGATGACCTTGGTGCCGACCCGGACCACGATCCCGTTGACCTCGCGGGCTATCGGCCCCAGCGAGAGCAACCCGCCGGAGAACGCCACGCAGACGTCGGCGTCACCGAAGTCATGGGCCTGGCCCCACCACCAGCGCAGCGGAAACCCCTTGCCCCAGTTGCGTTCTGCGTAAAGCTTCGCATTGTCGAAGGCCCAGCCCTGCCCCCCGTAGGACACCGTGCCGCTGGCCCGCCCGCCCAGGTAGTAGGGGTGCCAGTACTGGTTCAGGAAGGGAATCGCCGAGAACACCCCGCCGCCGCCGAAAGCTTTGGGCCACAGCACGCGGTCCCGGAACTCCATGTTGAGCCTTAGATCCCCCAGCTCGAAGCGCACCCGGTCGGCGCCCACCGTGAAGCTGCCCGCGTCGTCGCCGGCGGTCACGCTGAACGGCCCGTCATCGGCGCGCGCACCGCCCAGAGCCGCCGAGTGCACCACCAAGCCGGGATGCACGGCCACCGCGGTGGTCGACCAGTCGCCCTCCGGGTGGCGGTTGACGCTGCACAACGCGATCAGCGCGCGCCCGGTG
>VERS01000044.1 GCA_018882545.1 Mycobacterium sp. | reverse complement strand
GGGCAGCAGGGTGTGGTTGGTGTAGCACAAGGTGGCCACCGTGATCCGCCACGCTTCATCCCAGCTGAGGTCCCGGTCGTCGATGAGCAGCCGCATCAGTTCGGCCACCGCGATCGACGGGTGGGTGTCGTTGAGTTGGATCGCGACCCGGTCGGGCAGGTGCTGGACGGTCAGCCCCGCGAAGTCCTCCAGCAGATGCAGGATGTCCTGCAGCGAGCAGGACACGAAGAAGTACTGCTGGAGCAGGCGGAGTTGTTTGCCGGCTTCGGGTTCATCGTTGGGGTAGAGCACCTTGGTCACGTTCTCGGAGACCACCTGGTCTTCGACGGCCCGGTAGTACTCGCCGGCGTTGAAGGCCTCCAGCGCCAGCGCATTGACAGCGTGGGCACTCCACAGCGTCAGGGTGTTGCAGGTGTTGACGCCATAACCCTGGATCGGGGTCCCGTAATAGCTGCCTTTGACGATCCGCTCGGGATGCCAGCGGACCTGCGGCTGTCCCGCCGCGTCGGTGAAGTGTTCGGTGTGGCCGCCCCAGCCGACCCGGTAGTTCAGTTCCGGTTTGGCGATCTCCCACGGATTGCCCGACGCCAGCCAGTTGTCGGTGCGTTCCACCTGCCAGCCGTCGCGGATCTCCTGGTCGAAGATGCCGAACTCGTAGCGGATGCCGTAGCCGATCGCCGGCCGCTGCAGGGTGGCCAGTGACTCCAGATAGCAGGCCGCCAGCCGGCCCAGCCCGCCGTTGCCCAGGCCGGGCTCCTCCTCGCAGGCCAGTACTTCGTCGTAGTTCTGCCCCAATTCAGACAGCGCCGCCCGGGCCTCCTCCTCCAGGTGGAGGTTGAGCAGGTTGTTGCCCAGATGCGGGCCGAGCAGGAACTCCGCGGACAGATAGACCGCCACCTTGCGGGACAGGTCCAGGTAGGTCTGGGTGGTGTCGATCCAGCGTTGCTGCATCCGGTCCCGGACCGCCAGGGACAGCGCGTGGTAGTAGTGCTGCGGGGTGAGCAGCTGCGCGGGGCGGCCCAGGGTGAAGCGCAGGTGGTCCTCGATCGCCGTCCGCAGTGAACTCGAGGTCATTCCGGTGCGAACGTCACCGTCAGACATCGAGTGACTTCCGCCGGTTGGGTAGCTGACCTCGCTCATAATCGTCTCTCTCCCCGCTGTCGGTTTGGATCTACGGTCACGCCGGCCGTGGTGCAGCCCCGCTCGTGGCTGCGAGTATCCCACCGGCGCCCTACGTCCACCTGTGGTTCGGGTAACTGAGGGGTGAACGTTTACCCGCGTAGTCTGCAGTCCATGCTGTGGCGCCGCCGCGAGGTGCTGGCGATGTCGATGGCGGCGGTGCTGGCCGCCTGCGCGGAGCCGGCGGCTCCGCGCAGGCGGCCGGGGCAGCCCGGGGAGCGTGTGGTCGATGTCGCGGTGGTCGGCGCCGGCATCGCCGGGCTGGCCGCGGCCGACATCCTCACCCGGGCGGGTGTCAGCTGCGTGGTTCTGGAGGCCCGCGACCGGGTCGGCGGCCGGATCTGGACGTCCACCGAGTGGCCCGACCTGCCCATCGACCTCGGCGCCTCCTGGATCCACGGCACCGCGGGCAACCCGATCTACCGCGAGGCCGAGCGGCTGGGCATCCCCACCGCCGTGTTCGACGTCGGATCCTTCGAGGGCAGCGGGACGGTGCGGTACTACACACCCGATGGCACCCCGATCGGGGTCGACGAGTTCGACGCGCAAGTAGGCCGGGTGGTCGAACGGTTGGAGCGCACCGCCGGCGCCGACGAGGCCGGACGGACATCGCTGCGATCGGCGGTCGACGCGCTTCCCCCGGGCCTACAGGATCTGGCCCGCAGTCCCGCGGTGGCCGCGGCGCTGGCCGACTACGCCGGCGACTATGGGGCGACGGTGCAGGAGTTGGCGCTGAGCGCCCTGGACGAGGACGACTCCTTCGGCGGTGCCCAGCGGGTCTTTCCGGGTGGCTACGGCCAACTCACCCGAGCGCTCGCCGAGCCGCTGCCGGTCCAACTGAACACCGCGGTGAATGCGGTGTCGATGCGTGTTCCGGGCCGCTGCGAGCTGGAGACCTCGGCCGGCCGATGGCGGGCCGCCAAGACGATCCTGACCGTTCCGCTCGGCGTACTCAAAAGCGGAGCAATACGATTCGACCCGCCCCTGCCCGCCTCGCACACCCGCGCGATCGAGCGGCTGGGCTTTGGCCGGTTCGAGAAACTCGTGCTGCGATTCGACACCGCATTCTGGGACGACGTCGACCAGATCCAGATCCTGGGCGCTCCCGGTGCCCCGTTCACCGGGTGGTACAACCTGAGCCCGGTCACCGGAACGCCGGCGCTGATGGCGATCAACGGCGGCGCGGCCGCGGCGGCGGTGGGAGACGCGCCGGTCGCCGCGCAGAGCGCACAGGCCGCGAGGGTGCTCGCTGCGATCTACCCGGGCCGGTTCCGCCCGCCGGCGGCGGCACAGGCCTCCGGGTGGTGGACCGACGAATGGAGCCGGGGGTCGTATTCCTTCACCGCCGTCGGTTCCGGTGCGCAGGATCGGGAGATCCTGGCCGAGCCGGTATCCGATCGGCTCTGGCTTGCCGGTGAGGCGTTGCACCCCCGGCTGCACTCCACCGTGCACGGCGCGTGGTTGAGTGGGAAGGCTGCAGCTGAGCAGGCCGCAGGCCGCTAAGACGCCGACAGGCGCCGACAGGCCCCCGGGCCACCGGGACAAAGGAAGGGACTGTGCTGGAACGTATCGCCGGTTTGGCCGTGGCCGCGCCGCGGCGGATCATCGTCGCCGCGGTGCTACTGGCCGTGCTGATCGGCGCGTTCGGGATCCCGGTAGCCGACAAGCTGTCCCCGAGCGGGTTTCAGGACCCGACTGCGGAGTCCTCCCGGGCCACCCAGATGTTGAGCGAGAAGTTCGGCCGGGGTGACGTTCCGCTTGTCCTGGTGGTCACCGCACCCGACCGCTACGACAGTCCCCGGGCCCGGGTGGTGGCCACGAGCGCCGTCGAGACGCTGCGCAAATCCGGTCACGTCGCCGACATCCAATCGGCGTGGACCTCGCCCGGCCCGGCCGCCGCGGCTCTGGTCAGCACCGATAAGAAGTCTGGTCTGATCGTCACCGGTGTGGTCGGCCCGGAAAGGCGGCAGCAGGCCTACACCAAGGAACTCACCGACGCGCTCGTCGGTGACAGCCAGGGTGTCGTGGTGCGTGCCGGCGGCACCGCCATGGTCAACCTGCAGGTCACCGAACAGTCCAAGCGTGATCTGCTGCTGCTCGAGGCGATCGTGGTCCCGTTGAGTTTCCTGGTGCTCATCTGGGTGTTCGGCGGGCTGTTCGCGGCGGCTCTGCCGATCGCGGTCGGTGTGCTGGCCATTCTCGGTTCGCTGGCGGTGCTGCGGCTGGTCACCTTCTTCACCGAGGTGTCCATCTTCGCGCTCAACCTCACCACCGCGATGGGTCTGGCGCTGGCCATCGACTACACGCTGTTGATCGTCAGCCGCTACCGCGACGAACTGGCCGGCGGCGCCGACTCCCGCGACGCCGTCGTCACCACGATGTCCACCGCCGGTCGCACGGTGTTGTTCTCGGCGGTCACCGTTGCGCTGTCGATGGCGGTGATGGTGCTCTTCCCGATGAACTTCCTGCGGTCCTTCGCCTACGCCGGGGTTGCCACAGTGTCCTTCGCCGCACTGGCCGCCGTAATCGTCACCCCCGCCGCCATCATGTTGCTCGGGGACCGGCTCAACGCACTCGACGTGCGTCGTGGGCTGCGCAAGCTGCGCGGCCGGCCTGATCCGCAGCCGGTGCCGGTCACCGAACAGTTCTGGTACCGCTCAACGCAATTCGTCATGCGCCGTGCGGTACCGATCGGATTGGCCGGGGTTGCGCTGCTGGTTTTTCTGGGCGCCCCGTTCCTGGGGGTCAAGCCTGGCTTCCCCGATGACCGGGTGCTGCCGAAGTCGGCGTCGGCCCATCAGGTCGGCGACCTGCTGCGGTCGGACTTCAAGATCGACTCCGACTCCGAGGTGCCGATCATCATCACCGACTCGGCCGGTCTGGACCGCAGGCAGGTCGACCGTTACGCCGCCGAGTTGTCCGAGGTCCCCGACGTGAACTCGGTTTCGGCGCCCGGCGGGACCTTCGTCAATGGCCGGCTGGCCGGCCCGCCGGTGGCCGCCGCGGGTGAGGCCGCCGGCAGCACCCTGCTGACCGTCGGCAGTTCGGTGCCGCTGTTCTCCGAGGCCTCCGAGAACCAACTGAGCCGGTTGCACGCCGTGCCCGCCCCGGACGGCCGGACCGTGGAGTTCGGCGGACTGGCGCAGACCAACCGCGACAGCGTCGATGCGATCACCTCGCGGCTGCCGTTGGTGCTGGGCCTGATTGCGGTGATCATGCTGGTGCTGCTGTTCCTGCTGACCGGCAGTGTGGTGCTGCCGGTCAAGGCGCTGATCTTGAACATGCTCTCGCTGTCGGCGGCGTTCGGGGCCGCGGTGTGGATCTTCCAGGACGGCAACCTGGGGGCGCTGGGCACCACCGCCACCGGAACCCTGGTCGCCAATATGCCGGTGCTGCTGTTCTGTGTGGCCTTCGGACTGTCGATGGACTACGAGGTGTTCCTGGTCTCCCGAATCCGGGAGTTCTGGTTGCAGACCGGCGACAACGACGAGAGCGTAGCGCTGGGACTGGCCCGCACCGGCCGGGTGATCACCGCCGCGGCCCTGATCATGGCGATCTCCTTCGCCGCGCTGATCGCCGCCCAGGTGGCGATCATGCGATTGTTCGGCGTGGGTCTGACGCTGGCGGTGCTGGTGGACGCGACGCTGGTGCGGATGGTGCTGGTGCCGGCCTTCATGCGGGTGATGGGGCGCTGGAACTGGTGGGCGCCCGCGCCGTTGGCCAGGCTGCATCGACGGTTCGGCATCAGTGAGGCGGGCGCACCGGCCTGATCCCGGTCGTTGCTCAGCCCAGGTACTGCGACTCCAACACCAGATCCGGGATCAGGGTCTGGTATTCGACATGGGTGCGGTGCTCGACGGTCTGCCACCCCCGACCCTGCTGTTCGCGCATGAAGGCCAGATACTTCGGGGAACCGGGGAAACCGACGTTGTCGGCCACCACGATCGAACCCGGGTGCAGCCAGTCGCGCTCGACGATGGCGGTCAGGTCGGCCAGATAGGCGTTCTTGTCGTGATCGATGAACAGGAAGTCCAGGGTGCCCGGCCCGAGTCCATGCTCGGCATGCAGTGCCGCCAGGGTGCGCCCGCCGTCACCGATGGTCCCCACAACGCAGGTGACGCGGTCTGAAACCCCCGCATAGTTCCAGATCCTCTGTGCCACTTCGGCATTGGCCGTCGCCAATTCCACCGAGACCACCCGGGCCGACGGTGCGGCGCGGGCAATCCGGAGCGCACCGTATCCGCAGTAGGTACCCAGTTCCACCGCCAGCCGCGGATCACAACGGCGCACCGCCGCATCCAGCAGGGCACCTTTCTCGTCACCGACATTGACCAGGAACGACTTGTCGTAGGCGTAGCGGTCCATCGTTGCCAGGACGTCGTCGATATCCCCCGGACGGGCGTGCGCCGTGACGAAGTCGGCCGCCGCAGCCTCCCGGCCGTCGCCGAGTTGACCTGTTCTGTTGAATCTGCGGATGCCTGCGCCGGTGCGGAGCACTGACCATCGCAGCAGCGGAAAACGCCTGCCGATACCCATTGGAGCTAGGCTACCCGCAGGACACGGGGGTCCTACCACGACGACGGGAGGGCCGGTGCAGGCCTCGCCCAGCGGGCAACCGGGCGCCGGGGCGCGCCGGTTCGTCGCGGTCAGCTACGGCGTCGCCTGCCATCTGGCTTTCGCGCTGGGAGTGGCCACCATGATGGCCGCGATGTACTTCGGGATGAGCCGGTCGCTGGGAACCGTTGCGCCGCCGTGGAACTGGTTGGCCAACGCCGCTCTGCTGGCACAGTTCCCGATCGTCCACTCCCTGCTGCTGACCGGCCGCGGCCGACGACTGCTGGCCCGATTGGCGCCGCTGGGCGCGGGCGGCACGCTGTCGACCACCACCTACGTCACCATCGCGGCGCTGCAGGTGTTCGCCCTCTTCGCGTTCTGGTCGCCGACCGGCACGATCTGGTGGCAGGCCGACGGGGCGGCGCTGGTGGGCCTGAGCCTGCTCTACGCGATGTCCTGGCTGCTGCTGGGCAAGTCCATGCTCGATGCCGGGCTGGGCCTGCAAACCGGCAGCCTCGGCTGGGTGGCGCTGTACCGCGGACGGAAGCCGGTCTACCCGCCGATGCCGGTCAGCGGACTCTTCCGGCTAACCCGCCAGCCGATCTACGTCTCGTTCACCCTCACGCTGTGGACGGTGCCGACCTGGACGCCCGACCAGCTCGTGCTTGCCCTCACCCTCACTGCGTACTGCCTGCTCGCACCGTTGCTGAAGGAGGCCCGCTTCCGGCGCATCTACGGTGCGGCATTCGACAGTTATGCCAGCTCGGTGCCGTATTGGCTACCGATTCCGCGCCGGCGGCACTGACCCGTCGGGGCCGTGACGGTTCGATGACAGCGGCGCCGGCGACCTGCGCCTCAGGGTTCGCGAATAACCGCGGCATCGGTGATCCGGGCATACTGGAGGCATGACGAGCAAATCCCGGCCGCCGACTGTGGAGACGGCTGGACCTCTCAGCGTCATCGCCGGAGTCCAGGGCGCGCTGCCGTCACACCGGTTCAGCCAGGACGAGATCGCCGAGGCTTTCCTGACCCTGCCCGCCATGGCCGAGCACGAGAAGATCGTGCGGCACATGCACCGCGCCGCAAAGGTCGGCCACCGCAATCTGGTCCTGCCACTGGAGCGCTACCGGCAGTTGTCGGACTTCGGCGAAGCCAACGACATCTTCATCGAGAACGCCGTCGATCTCGGGTGCGCGGCGCTGACCGCGGCCTTGGACGAGGCCGGTCTGCGGCCCGCCGACGTCGACGCGATCTACTCCACCACGGTGACCGGCATCATGGTGCCCTCTCTGGAGGCCCGGGTGGCCGAGCGGCTGGGGCTGCGGCCGGATGTGCGCCGGGTGCCGATGTTCGGGCTGGGGTGTGTGGCCGGCGCGGCCGGCATCGCGCGGCTCAACGACTACCTGCGCGGGGCCCCCGACGGCGTTGCCGTGCTGCTGTCGGTCGAACTGTGTTCGCTGACCTTCCCGGCGGTCCAACCCACGATCGCCGGGTTCGTGGGGACCGCACTGTTCGGCGACGGTGCGGCGGCGGTGGTGGCGCTGGGTGAGCGCCGCGCCGCGAAGATGGGTTGCACCGGGCCGGCGGTGCGCGACAGCCGCAGCCACCTGTACCCGGGATCGTTGCGCACGATGGGCTGGGATGTCGGCGCGACCGGCCTGCAGCTGGTGCTCTCACCCGACGTGCCCGAAGTGGTCAGCCGGTATCTGCCCGGCGACGTCGCCAACTTCCTGGCCCCACACAACCTGACCGCCGAGGACATCCGAACCTGGGTGAGCCATCCCGGCGGTCCCAAGGTGATCGAGGCGATCGTCGAGAGCCTGGGCCTGCCGGACGACGCGCTGGAACTGACCTGGCGCTCGTTGGCCGACGTCGGCAACCTCTCCTCGTCCTCGGTACTGCACGTGCTGCGCGACACCATCGCCAAGAGCCCGGCGACGGGCCCCGGCATGCTGATGGCGATGGGGCCCGGGTTCTGCTCGGAACTCGTTCTGATGCAGTGGAACTGATACCGGTGATCAACTGGTATGTGGTCCTGGTCGCTGCGGTCGGGGTCGAGCGCCTGGCTGAACTGGTGGTGGCCCGGCGTAATCTCGCGTGGAGCCGCGAGCGGGGTGGTGTGGAGTTCGGGGCGTCGCACTACCCGGTGATGGTGGTGCTGCACACCGGCCTGCTGGTGGGTTGCGTCGCCGAGGTGCTGCTGCTGAACCGGCCGTTCATCCCGGCTCTGGGCTGGCCGATGCTCGCCGTCGTCATCGCCGCACAGGCGCTGCGGTGGTGGTGCATCACCACCCTGGGCCGGCAGTGGAACACCCGGGTGGTCGTCATCCCCGGCGCCGAGCGCATCGGCGGCGGACCGTATCGGCTCATGCAGCACCCCAACTATGTCGCGGTGGTCGCCGAGGGGATCGCGTTGCCCCTGGTGCACGGCGCGTGGATCACCGCACTGACCTTCACCGTCCTCAACGCGCTGCTGCTCAGTCGGCGCATCAGCATCGAGAACTCCGCACTGGCGAGGTTGGCATGATCGATTTGCTCGTGGCCGGCGGTGGACCGGCCGGACTGGCGACGGCGATCCATGCTGCCCGCGCCGGATTGCAGACCGTGGTGGTCGACCGCCGTCGCGGACCGATCGACAAGGCCTGCGGCGAGGGACTCATGCCGCACACCGTCAGGCAACTCGAAGGTATCGGTGTTCCGCTGCGCGGCAAATCGTTTCGCGGTATCACCTACCTTGACTCCCGACGTCGTGTCCAGGCGCACTTCAAGTCCGGGACTGGCCTGGGCGTGCGGCGAACCGTTCTCTACGAGGCGTTGTACGACACTGCTGCCGCTGCAGGGGTGCGCGTCATACAGGGTGAGATCGGTGAGGTCAGCCAGGACGCGACGGCGGTGCAATGCGGGGAACTGCGGGCCCGTTATCTGGCCGCCGCCGACGGCCTGCACTCGCCGATCCGGCGTTCGCTGGGACTAGACCGGCCCGCCCCCGCCCGGCGCCGGTGGGGTATCCGGCGGCACTACCGGGTCGCGCCGTGGAGCGACACCGTCGAGGTGTACTGGGCCCGTGACACCGAGGCCTACGTCACACCGGTCGCCGATGACACCGTCGGGGTGGCGATCTTGACCTCGCGGCAGGGCAAGTTCGGTGATCATCTGGCCGAATTCCCCGCTCTCATCGAGCGTCTCGACGGAATGCCGCACGGGTCGGATCGCGCTGCCGGCCGGCTGCGGCAGCGGGTGCGGAGCCGGACCTCGGGCCGGGTGATGCTGGTCGGAGATGCCGCCGGCTACGTTGACGCCCTCACCGGCGAGGGTCTGGGCATCGCCTTCGGCGGCGCTGAACTTCTCGTCAAATGCGTCCTGGCCGACACACCCGACGACTACGACCGGCAGTGGCGGGCGATGTCGCGCCGCTACCGGTTGCTCACCGCCGGGCTCTTGCAGGCCAGCGGCCTGCCGCCGGTGCGGGCGGCGATCGTGCCTGCGGCCAGCGCATTGCCGTCGGTGTTCGCCCGCATCGTCAATCTCCTGGCCTACTAGCCCCCGCCCAGCGTCGTGCATGATCTGACCATGAC
>VERS01000043.1 GCA_018882545.1 Mycobacterium sp. | reverse complement strand
GTCGACGATCCGCGCGCATTGGCATTGGCCGACTTTCACGCTCTTGAATCGCTAGCAGCCGCGCTTGTTGAAAAGTCGAACCCCTCGTACCAAGGGTGGGGTGACGTGGTGATCTTCGCGGCTTGCACTGCTGCGCGAATCGGCGAGATATCGGGCTGTCGTGTCCGCGACATCAACACCAGGGATTGGATTTGGACGGTCCGCCGCCAAACCACACCCTCTCCCGGTGAACTTACCGAGGGGACCGCCCGCGCAACTGGCGGCGGACTCGTCGATAAGGGCACGAAAGGACGAAGAGTCCGTGTGGTCCCGCTGATTCCTCAAGTGCGTGACACGGTACTTCGGCGCCTGAAAGCTGTTGGTAATAAACCCGATGCGCGACTTTTTACAGGTCCTCGCGGTGGCCCCATTTCGACCGCCGGGCTCCGCCGGGCTACTCATTGGGACGACGTAGTCACTGCACTCGGATACGAGTACCTCACCCGACACGGACTTCGCCACACCGGTCTCACCTGGATGGCAGACAGCGGTATCAAGCCTCACGTCCTGCAGAAGATCGCCGGCCACGGAAGCATTACGACGACACAGCGCTACTTGCACCCAGACGACGAGATCATCGCCGAGGCCAGCGGATTGTTGTCGAGCCATCTGAGCGAACGAAGCAGGCCGAACCTCCGTTCTGTCTAGCCCCAGACTCCGGCTTTGAGTTGCCGGGACGGTCATCGGATCAACCTGCCGACTCGTTAATCCGGCCGAAGGGGATAAAAACCGCCGGCGAATATTTAGCCGTATCCTCAAGATGTCCGCGCTGGTCTTCGAAGAAGATGTGCGGTCGGAGCACTTCAAGAATCCGACCTTTGGATATCCCCCCAAGGAAGAATGCGTCGTTAACGACGACCCCCCACTCCTTGAGGGTGAGGACAGCGCGCTTATGCGCAGGAGCGTCACGTGCAGTCACCAAGGAAACACGTAACCGATTCCTGTATTCGGGATCGACCTTTCTCCGCGCCTCTTCGAGCTTCTGGATCCCATGAACCTTCAGAAGGAACTCCTGAAGTGGCCCGGGGTTGTGCGGAGTTACGAGATTCTCAACCTCATGCTGACGGAAGGCGTCCAAGCCCTCTCCCTGGTACACCTGTTCAGATTCATCGTCTGTCAGAACGCCGTCGAAGTCGAACGCAATCCGGATCTGCGGGTCTTCTGGATCGTCGACTGCAGTCGAGGCTAAGACCTGACCGGCCGGATAACGCTGGGAGATTGCCCGGCGGACGTCATCGCCGTTGGCAGATAGAAAAAGCGAAATCGAGAGAGTCGGAATGTAGATATACGGAGCCTGCCCCTGGGTGAAAACTGCTCGGCTGACATCCAATCCGTGGTGCTCAATCGAGTTCATCACCCGTAGACCCGTATCCGGGTCATTGTGCGACAACACGATCACCTCGATAAGGCGGCCCTGTGTCGCGTCATCTCCGAGATCGTTCAGCGACAGCAGTCGCTTGATGAAGGGAAAGGCAATCCCCGGCGCCAGCGGCGCATCCACCTTCGATTCCTGGTAGGCGCGATATGCCTCCTCGCCGCGATTTCGGAAGACTTCATCCGCCTCACCGAGGTCGAATAACGCACTTGAGGCGACGCCGATGACCAGCCGATGATCAAGTTCGTAAGTCACAACGCCTCCTGGGCCGGGACCGGGCAGGTCGGCCGCAGACCTGTCATCCACGACCTGTCCAGGAGCGGACAGGTTGCGCTTCCCCCGAAAGACCACCGGGTTGAGTTGCAGAAACGGGATTTGGTCCCAAATTGGTCCCAAATCACCCCTGGGTCGAGGCGCCAAAACCACCTCTGACCTGCGTCGGGCTGACAGGATTTGAACCTGCGACCACTTGACCCCCAGTCAAGTGCGCTACCAAGCTGCGCCACAGCCCGCTGCCGCTCGCTTAGCCGACCGGCAGGTCAGAATGCTACCGCAGTACCGGCGGGTAGCCGAGCGCGCTATGCCCCGTTCACATCTCGAGCAGACGGTACAGCCCGATGAGGCCGACAACGACGATCACCACGCGCAGGGCGGTCGCCGACAACCGGCGGCCGTAGTGCGCCCCCAGCCAGCCGCCGATCAGCGAACCTGCCGCAATCAACCCGACCACCGGCCAGCTGATCCTATCGAAGGCGACCAGGGGGAAGCTGACCGCGGCGACAATGTTCACCAGCATCGAAAGCAGGTTCTTGGCCGCGTTCATCCGCTGCACGTCCTCGGGAAGCAGCGCTCCCATCACCCCGATCAGCAGAATGCCCTGCGCTGCGGTGAAGTAACCGCCGTATACGCCGACCAGGAATGTGCCGCAGACCAGTGCCGCCATCCGCAGGCCGGACACGTGCTCGGCCGAACGGCCCGCGGCCTCGGCCCGGCGGCGGGCATATCCCTGGACCCGCGGGCCCGCGACCACCAACATCAGCGCCGCGACGAGCAGGACCGGCACGATCTGGGTGAACACCTTCTCGGGCAGGTGCAAAAGCAGGAATGCCCCGATGCCGGCGCCGATCACCGAGGCCGGTATCTGCCAGCGCAGCCGCTGCCACTGGCCGGAAAGCTCCCGCCGGTAGCCCCAGGTACCCGAGACGCCGCCGGCGACCAGACCAATCGAGTTGGACATGGTGGCGGTAACCGGTGGATAGCCCAGTGCCACCAGGGTCGGGAAGGTGATCAGCGTTCCGGAGCCCACCAGCGAGTTGACCGCTCCCGCGCCGACGCCGGCGAGAGCAATGAGGATCATGTGCGCTATCGACACCGGCAAACCCTAGTCGTGCGCGGGTGCCTTCGACTCCTGGATGGCGCGTCCCGATTACGCGCCGGATCACCTGTCGGCACCCACTCGGCGAACGTAAACTTCCGGAAACGGATCGGAGGGATGTTCGTGGTGTCACGCGGCCCGGCGTTGGGTGCAGCGGTTTTCGTCCTCGGCCTTTCGATGGCAGGGCCTCCCGCGGTGGCGAGCGCCGACGGGCCCGCCGACGATGCGACCTCGGCGGCCACTGGGCCGTCGGCGAACTCCGCCCCCGCGCGAACCGGGCGACCGTCGCCGGTGGACACATCGACCGCGCGTTCCGGCACCGCAGTCAGGGCGACAACCGATGACGAGACCGTGCCGGCACCGGGAGCCGCCAGAGGCCGCTCTACGAGCGACACGGCGTCGGGGCGCCGGGCCGTGTCGAAGCCCCGCGCAGCCGCAAGCAGCAGCGCTGACGAATCGCCGGGCCGCCGGGCGGTAGGAAGCAGCCGGAGCCCGGATAGCATTCCAGCACAACCTCTTCCATCGGTCGCGGTAGGCGGGGAACTCCGTGCACAGGATTCCCCGCCGCGATCAGCGGCCGTCCGGTCGGCCCCGATGGTCGAAGACCGGCCAGCGGTGGCGGCGGCACCGGCCGCCGCCCTGACCGTCGCGCCCGCAGCTCCCGCCCGGCCCGCAGCCAGTGCACCGTCGGGGGGAGCACCATCCGGTGCTGCCGCGTGCAGGACATGCTGGGGCGCCGAAGCCCAGACCTTCGGACAGGCCATCACCACAGTGGTCACCCGCTTGTTCAATTCGACGTTCGACTGGCTCTCGACTATTCCCGCCGGCCCGTTCACGAATCTGCTCGAGGGCGCACTGGTGCTCATCCGGCGCAGCCTGTTCCTGATCCCGACCGGGGTGAAGGCTGTCCAGCAGGGCACCGAACTGACGGTGAAGGTCAACACCGGCAGCGTGGCTTACGTCCGCCGGGACGGCACCCGCATCGAGGTGTCCGGCCTTCCGTCGTTCCGGCAGGCCGACCAGTTCGACTCGGCATCGGTGAAAGACGTGCAGGTGTCCAATCCGGGCGACGCCGGATGCGCGGGACTTGTCCTCGAGTCCGGGAGTGTGGCGGCGTCGTTGCAGACCAACCAGATCGATTCGATTCGGTTCGGACCGGACGCGGGGTTCGACGGCGCAATCAAGGCCGCTGTCAAAGGCGGTTCGCTGTCGCTGCGGGATGCGATTCGCGGACAGCAGGGCGTGGACATCGACGCGCCGGTCGTGCTGAAGAGCAACGTCGAAATCGACGGCGGATCCTGCAAAACCCCAGACAGCACTTGTGATGTCACTTTCCGCCAGACTGTGGACGCGGCGAGAGCTGGTAAACAATCGCTCACGGTGACGGCCTTGGGCACAACATCATTCAGCGGCGCCGTCGGCAGTCAGGCGGCGCTGGCGAGCCTGCTGACCCGCGGCATCGCACCTCTGAAGATCGACCAGTCCGCGGACACCAAGACCGTTCCGTTGCACTACGCGCCGTTCTTCGAGACCGACGACAAGGGTGACGTGAAGGTCGAGGTCAAATACGGTATCGACGTCGCCATCGGGGACAACCCCTCGCAGAGGTACGAGTTCGACACCGGCGGCAACGCCTTCTTCGCCGGATACAACCCGGCCTTCTGGAAGAACGTGCCGCTGACCACGGTCGCGGACACGGTTTCCTACACCTCGGGCAACACTCTCAATTTCGTCGTCGCCAACGCGGCGGTGACCATCGGCAGCGGGGCCCAGCGGGTGTCCACCGACCGGCCGATCCAGATCGGAGCCGCCCTGACCGGTGGGAACGTCAAGAAGAAGCCTCCCACGACGTTCATTTTCACCAATCCGGACGCACCCCCCTTCGACGGCTTCTTCGGCGACTTCGGAGCCTCGTTCGGCACGTTCAATCTGCGCAAGGCGGACCAGGGCTTCCTGGCGAGCCCGCTGTTCCAGCTGCCGGGAAACCTGTCCACCGGCTTCCTCGTCCAACTCGGGCCCATCGGTACCACCAGTCCGCAACTCACCGTCGGGATCACGGACACCCTGCGGGATCAGTTCCGTTACGCCGTGCCCGTCGATGCCGCGCCCGGCGACAACACCTACCCGGTCTCGGGGTACCCCGTGCTGGAACTGTTCGGCATCACCCCGACCTACTACGCCGACGGGGCCGACGGGCTGCTCCCGATCGGCTGCGGCAAGGATGTCACCTGCCCGACGCCGTTGCAGACCGTCATCGACAGCGGTGCGCCATCGACCGGTCTGAGGGTCACCCAGGGCACGCCGTATGTTGTCAACGCCGACTCCAAGACCGGCAAAGGCCAACTACAACCCACCGCCGATCTGATCGCTCGGTTCCCGACGACCGCTGGCCGGCAGCCGTTCGAGTGGAAGCTGACCGCCGGCAACACCCCATCAGTCGACTTCGTCGAGTACGGCGGCGAGTCGGCGGTAACCAAAGCGCAGAACGCCAATACCGGCCTGAATCTGTACAACACCCACGACGTGATGTTCGACGTGCAGCGGAAGATTATCTGGCTTCGTCCCAACGACGGCGGCGCGAAGGTCCTGGCCGGCGCGGTGACGACCACCGGTGACCAGACCTATCGCCAGAACGCCCAATTGGCAGGGACGTACCGCACAAGCGGGGGCCAGTTCAGTGTCGGTGGGGTCGCCGTACTCCTCGACGACACCGTGGTCGACGCCGGGCGCGGCGACGTCTCGTTCTACGGTGCCGTCAACGGCGCAATCCTGCCGGTGGGCGACCAGACGCTAACGGTCAACTCCTCTGGTGCAACGACATTCGCCCGCGGGGTCGGACAGCAGGTTGCCCTGGAAGCATTCGTCACCGACCCGGGCGGCACCACCTCCGTGAACGCCGGCGTGACCACCTACGGCGACCAGCGGTTCGGCGACCAGGTCGCGCTGAGCGGCACCTACAACGTGACCACCAACGGGACGTTCTACGTCGCAGAAGACGCGACACTGGCCGGCCCGGTCGCCATCGTCAACAGCGCGACGGGCAACGGAATCACCTTCGCCGGCCGTATCGACGGCTCACCGACGCGTGGCTACTCGCTGAGCATGTTCACCGACGGGGGCACCATCGATCTCAAAGCTGACGTCGGGTCGAGCTTCCCGCTCGGTGGGCTGGTCATCGACCAGCTGCCGAACAAGAAGGGCGCAACAACAACATTCAATGCCGGAGGATCCATCAACCTCGACGGGGGCCTGGGTAATGCCCCCGCGATCGGCCTCGCGATCGGCCCCAACGTCAAAAAGGACAAGGGGGATGCCGATTCGGTGAAGGTCAACCTGCCCGAGGGTGGCGTCATCCGGGGCTTCACCGACAGCGGTGCGGTGATCGGATCCGCCTACCGGACCGTCTCCGGTCGGATCAGTGGATTCGTGATCAGCAACAATGGCAAGAACGGTATCGAGACCAGTGGCACCAGCGGCCTCACGCTCTCGAACAACGCGATCGTCGGTAACACGGCCAGTGGCGTCCTCTCGGTCGAGGATGACACGCTGACCCTCAGCGACAACACCGTCAGCGGCAGCGGCACCGACGGGATCAAGCTGGTCAGGTCGAAAAACGCGGTAATCCAGCGCAATGAAATCAGCAACAACACCCAGTCCGGGATTTTTGTGACCGAGGACTCCGCCAAGGATCCTAAAGACACCCGCAACTCCATCGCCGACAATCAAATCTCCGGCAACGGCAGTAACGGCGTCACCGTCGATGCCAACTCCGTCGGCAATTCAATCCTGGGTAATTCGATCTTTGCCAACGGTCCTGTAGTGGACGGCAAACCGGTGAAGACCGAGGGAATCTCGCTGCGGAAGGGCCCAGCGGGCACCGTGCCGGGTAATGCCGGTCAACCCGCGCCACAGAGTGTCGAGGCGCGTGCATCGGGCATCTTGTTCACGACGCTGACTGTCAAGGGCAGCGTGGCGGCGTATCCCGCAGATACCGGCTACACCGGCACCTACACCCTCGAGGTTTTCCTGTCGCCTGCAACCGACAGCCCCAATGTCCAGGGCGTCAAGCTGCTGGCCGCCAAAACCGATGTCCCCGTAGGGGAATTCGAGATCACGATTGACGGATTTTCCGCTCAGGATCTGGGCAGCTTCGTCACGGTGACGGCCACGCCAACCACCGCCCCGTTCAACACCTCGCCGTTCTCCGAATCCGTGGCCATCACGACTTAGCTTGCCCCCGCACGACCAGGCGTCGACATTCAGCGGGCTCTCGGTTTCCGCTTCTCCCGGACCCGGACATTGATCCGGATCGGCGACCCCTCGAAGCCGAAGGTCTCGCGCAGTCGGCGCTCCAGGAATCGCCGGTAGCCCGCCTCCAGGAAACCGGTGGTGAACAGCACGAACGTCGGCGGCCGGGCCGTGGCCTGGGTGGCGAAGAGGATCCGCGGCTGCTTCCCACCCCGGACCGGCGGCGGGGTTGCGGCGACGACCTCCTTGAGCCAGGTGTTGAGCTGGCCGGTGGAAATCCTTGCGTCCCAGGATCCCAGGGCGGTTTCCATGGCAGGTACCAGCTTCTGCACGGCACGACCGGTCTTGGCGGAGATGTTCACCCGCGGAGCCCACTGCAACTGCGACAACTGCAGGTCGATCTCCCGGTCAAGCAGATAGCGCCGGTCCTCATCGACGAGGTCCCACTTGTTGAACGCCAGCACCAGCGCACGACCCGCCTCGATCACCATCGACAGCACCCGCTGATCCTGTTCGGTCAACGGCTCGGATGCGTCGACGAGCACGATCACCACCTCGGCCGCGTCGATGGCGCTGTGGGTGCGCACCGATGCGTAGAACTCGTGCCCACTGGCCTGACCGACCTTGCGACGCAGACCGGCGGTGTCAACGAAGCGCCAGACCTTGCCGTCGAGTTCGATCAGCGAGTCCACCGGGTCGACGGTGGTGCCCGCGACATCGTGCACCACCGAACGCTCCGCACCGGCCAACCGGTTCAGCAGCGAGCTTTTGCCCACATTCGGCTTGCCGACCAGGGCCACCCGACGCGGCCCACCCGCACTGGTGGCCGACTCGGACACCGCCGGCAGCGCGGCGATCACGTCATCGAGCAGATCCGCCACCCCACGGCCGTGCATGGCGCTGACCGGATGTGGCTCCCCCATCCCCAACGACCACAGGGCGGCCGCGTCGGCCTCGCCCTTCTCGTTGTCCACCTTGTTGGCCGCCAGGAAGACCGGCTTGCCCGACCGTCGCAGAATCCGGGCCGCCGCCTCATCACCGGAGGTGGCTCCCACCACGGCGTCGACGACGAGGATCACCGCATCAGCGGTCTGCATCGCCACCGAAGCCTGCTCGGCCACCAACTGTTGAAGACCTTTGGCGTCGGGCTCCCATCCCCCGGTGTCCTGAACGACGAAACGACGGCCGTTCCAGGAGGCGTCGTAGGAGACGCGGTCCCGCGTGACTCCCGGAAGGTCTTGTACGACCGCCTCGCGGCGGCCGAGGATCCGGTTGACCAACGTCGACTTGCCGACATTGGGCCGCCCGACGATCGCCACCACCGGTGGCGTGGCGAGCACATCCTCGGATTCGCCGGTCGAGCCTTCCGCGGTGATCTCCCAGTCACTCTCATCGGACCACGTTCCGTCCTGGGTCATCGCGGCGCCCCCGTTCGGCGATCGACCAGATCCCGCAGATACTCGATGACCTCGGGCTGGGTCATATCGCTGGTATCGACGATGACGGCGTCCTCGGCCGGGCGCAGCGGCGACACCGTGCGGGTCGAGTCGAGGTGATCGCGGCGCCGCACATCAGCGAGCACGGTCTCGTAATCGTCGGCGAGGCCGGCGGCGACGTTCTGATCGTTGCGCCGTCGCGCCCGGGTCTCCGCGGAGGCGGTCAAAAAAATCTTCACATCCGCACCGGGAAGCACCACCGTGCCGATGTCGCGGCCCTCGACGACCACACTGTCGGAACCCTCGACCAGGACGCGCTGCAAGTCAACCAGGTGCGACCGCACCGCCGGAACGGCTGCCACCGCCGAGACCGCGCGGGTCACCTCCTCACTGCGGATCTGCACCGACACATCCTCCCCGGCGAGATAGGTCTGTTCGACATGCGGATCGAAACCCACCGAGAGTGGCACGTCGGCTGCCGCAGCGATTGCCTGCTGATCTCCCAAGTCGACACCGGCCCGCAGCATGGCCAAGGTGGCGATTCGGTACATAGCTCCGGTGTCGACATATCGGGCGCCCAGCGCGCGTGCCAAACCCCTTGCAACACTTGACTTCCCGGTGCCCGCAGGGCCGTCTATGGCAATCACGATTCCGGTCACAGTCCCACCGCCCGATACAGCTCGCCAACCTCTTTGCGGGTCAGGGCCCGGATGCTGCCTGGGCGCTGATCACCCAGGCTGAGGGTACCGATGTCGGTGCGCACCAGGGACTGCACCGGAAAGCCGACCGCAGCCAGCATGCGGCGAACGATGTGCTTGCGCCCCTCGTGCAACGTCACCCGGACCAGGGC
>VERS01000042.1 GCA_018882545.1 Mycobacterium sp. | reverse complement strand
CCACGGTAGAGCAGGGAATCGACCAGTCTGATCTGGTTACCGCCGGTCAGGATGATGGTGCCTAAAGCGGCGATTTCCTCGACTAGTGCTTCCTCGCGCATCCGGCGATCAACATTGTCGATGGTGATGCGCAGATCGGTGGCCTCGACGCCGTGCGCGGCCAAAGCGCTGATGTAGTCGCGCGCGGTTGCGCGCGGTTCGGCGGATGCGGCGGCAAGCACACCCACCGGCCCCTCGCACCGCGACGCGAGTTCTGCAAGCAGTGGGCTGTCGCTGTCGAGTGGCGCCGAGCCGAGCATCATCACCCGCGCCTGCAGTCCCGGTTTCACCCCGTAGTCGCGGGACAGCGCCGCACGCCGGTTCTCCGCCAGTTGCGCCGCATTGAGAACGCGTGTCTGCATGCTGGCCCGGAAATCCACCGCCGTCATGCGGAAATCGCGTCCGTCTTCGGGGATATACGCGAGCGCACGGCCACCCCGGCGGGAAACCTCGACGCTCGTGGCGCAACCCGCCCTGGGCTCTATCGCGCGGGCCCGATCCGCCACGTACGCCTCGGGATCCCCCAGCACCAGGCGCGCCACCAGATCGTAGAGCGTGTAGGCGCCGAAGACGTTGCGCAGCGAGCGGGCCGGGGCGTGGTAGGTGATGTCGCGCCGGGTCACCGCCCGCTTGTCCGGACCGGGGGTGACCTCGCCGGTCTCCAGGTCGATCGCGTCGCCGTCGTCGGCGTAGCTGAAGACGATGTTCTCGATCAGCCTGCGGCGGCGGTCGACTCTGGCCTGCTGAAGGTCGAAGACGAAGACGCCGTACTCGCCGATCACCCGCGCGGTCTTGCCCTCGACGAACAGTGCGGTGTTCTCGTCGATGCCGTAGCCGCGCTTGGCGCCGGAGGCCTGCATGCCGACGACCATCCGGCCGAACCGGCCGCGTTTGATGAAATGCTGGTCGACCATGCCCCACGGGAAGAAGCCGAGTCCGGGTGCCAGCAGCATCCCGGGCTGGTCGGCGTCACCGACCACACCGTAGGTCGCGGCTTCCAGCGATGTGCCGCCGGAGAACATGACCTCGGACATGACGGCGGCCCCGGCACTCGACCCGGCGATCAGCGAACCCCTGCGCTGGGCTTTGCGGATGGCCTTGAGCACCCGGCTTTCCCTGCCGTACGGCGCCAGCGCCCCGGTGATCAGGGCCTGGTCGCCGCCGGTGAAATAGACGCTGCCGTAGTCCTCGACGAGATCGGCGATCGCCGTGTCCTGCGCGGCCTTGCCCGCCCCGGGGCCATGAACCCCGGCCAGGACGGCATCGAAGCCATGGGATTTGAATACGCCGACGGTTTCGGCGCCGACTTCCTCGGGGACCGACGACGCCGTCGCGAAGACGACGATCCTTCCGCCCGCCAGCCGGTGCATCTCCTCGTAGATGGCAGCGTTGTCATCCTCCAGCCGGCCGCCGATGACGGCCAGTTTCGGGAGGCGCTCCCGACGATGTGCGAGCGGGCGGAGCTCCCGACGAGGGGCGAATGGGAATCTGCCACGTCTGGCTGTCATGTCTCCCTGTCATTCGCCGGAACGATCAGCACTCCGCGATCATCCGAGGCGAGAACGAAGCCTTCGGGAACGCCGAAGGTGGATGCTGCCAGACGCTGTGCGACGGGTTGGGGCCCGGGCGCGGTGAATGTCGGGGTGAAGTGGACGATCCGCTTCCAGCAGCGGGTGATCCCATCGCAGAAGAACAACACCAGATCGTCGGGTTGCGCCTGGGAAAGTGCGGCGTCGAGGGCCTTGTCCTCCTCTTCGATGATGGTGATGTCCTCGGGCGCGACGCCTTCGGCGATCAGGGCGGCCCGCATCAGCTTGGGGATTTCGTCGGGCTCGCGATCGCGCAGATTGTCGTCGCGGTGGCAGATGTAGGCGTCGAAGTGGCCGGCGACCCTGGCCGCGATCGCCGCGACGTCCTCATCGCGCCGGTCGCCTGGGCAGGTCACGCCGACGATCCGGCGTCCGCGCGGCTTGAGCCGGTCGACCACGTCGATCATGGCTCCCACCGCTGCCTCGTTGTGTCCGTAGTCCAGGATCACCCGGAAGCCGTGTTCGTCGAAGACGTTCATCCGCCCCGGGCTTTGGAAGAAACTGGTGTCGAAGGTGCGCAGTCCGGTGCGGACCTGGTCCAGCGTCTTGCCGAGCGCATAGGCCATGCCGGCGGCGAACATCGCGTTTTCGACGTTGTGCAGCGCCTTGCCCTCCAGCGTCGCCGGGATGAGATGGGTCCACATCAGCGGCATCTGTCTGCCGTTGTCGTAGATGACGATCTGTTCGCCGTTGAGCCCCTGCTCGAGAACGATCGCGGGTTTGCCCAGCCGGATGTGTTCGCGCACCAGTTCATGCTCCGGGTTGCGCGTCACGTACATGACCTGACTGGCGGGGGAGAAGGCCGCCATTTTGAGGGTGTGTTCGTTGTCGGCGTTGAGCACCACCGTGCCGCGGGTGACTTCGGCGACAACTCGTTTCACCCGGGCAAGGTCGTCGAGGGTGTCGACGCCGCCGAGGCCCAGGTGGTCGGAAGCGACGTTGAGCACCGCGCCGACGTCGCAGAAGTTGTAGCCCAGGCCGGAGCGGACGATGCCACCGCGCGCCGTCTCCAGGACCGCGATGTCCACCGAGGGATCGCGCAGCACCATATTGGCCGACAGCGGCCCGGTCATATCGCCCTTCACGGTCACGTTGCCGTCGATCACCACGGCGTCGGTCGAGGTCTGCCCGACGACGTGACCCGCCATTTTGAGGATGTGCGCCAGCATCCGCGCGCAGGTGGTCTTGCCGTTGGTTCCGGTCAGGGCGGCGATGGGAATTCGCGCCTGGGTGCCCGGCGGGAAGAGCATGTCCATGATCGCCCCGCCCACATCGCGCGGCGTGCCCTCCGACGGCGCGATGTGCATGCGCAGTCCGGGTCCGGCATTGATCTCGCAAATGCCGCCGCCGGTCTCGCGGTAGCTCTTGGTGATGTCGGTGGTCAGGAAGTCCACGGCGCCGACGTCAAGCCCGATCGCCCCGATCGCCCGCTCGGCCATCAGCTTGTTGTCGGGATGGATCGTGTCGGTGACATCCACCGCGGTGCCGCCGGTGGAGATGTTCGCGGTCCTTCGCAGATAGACCTCCTCGCCGTCGGCGGGGACCGTCTCTGCGGTGTAGCCCTTTTCGGCCAGCAAGCTTTCGGCCTGAGCATCGAATTCGAGCCGGGTGAGCACGTTTTCATGCCCGACGCCGCGACGCGGATCCTGGTTGACGATGTCCACCAGCTCGGCGATGGTGTGCTGCCCGTCGCCCTTCACATGACCGGGCACCCGGCGCGCGGCGGCGACGAGTTGGCCGTTGACCACCAGCAGCCGGTGGTCGTCGCCGCGAAGCATGGTCTCCACCACCACGGCCGACCCTTCGGCATCGGCGGTCTCGAAGGCGGCCGCGATACCGTCCTCGCCGGCGATGTCGACGGTGACGCCGCGGCCGTGGTTGCCGTCGAGGGGCTTGACGACCACGGGGTAACCGATCCGCTCGGCCGCCCGGATCGCCTCATCCACGCTGTAGACCAGCTTCTGCCTCGGCACCGGCAGGCCGAGATCGGCGAGCAGGCTGTTGGCGAGGTTCTTGTCCGACGCGATTTCCACGGCGATATGCGAGGTCTTCGACGTCAGCGCCGCCTCGATCCGCTGCTGGTATTTGCCCTGGCCGACCTGGATCAGGCTGGCGTCGTTGAGCCGGTAGACCGGAATGTCGCGGGCCCGGGCCGCACGCACCAGCTCCATGGCCGAGGGTCCCAGGGAACGCCGGTCGGCGTAGGCCAGGAAGTCATTGACATCCTTGTGCAGGTCGGGTGACCCCTCCTCGCCATCCTGGGCGTGCCTGGCGATGGCCGCGAGCATGTCGCAGGCGACCTCGCCTGCCTCGATGCCGGTGTCCTCGTGGCCGTAGCTGTAGAACACCTCGACGACGTCCGGATGACCCGTCGGCCCCGACCACGCCAGTGTGCCGTCGATGCCGGCGGCATGTTGGAGCGCCAACGCGAGTTTGCCGACCAGATCGCCGACGGACAGTGCCGCACCGGCCCGCAGTGCGGCAAGCCACTCGCCCTGTTCGCGCGCAAGCCCGGGGAGCACCGCTGCCAATCGGTCGATCACCTCCGCCCCCAGGTCCTTGAGGGATTCGGCATAACTCGGCTTGACGTCCACCTTGAGCCGGATTACGGCCTCGCGCGCATGAACGTTCGGACCGACGTAAACCGAGAGGGAGTCGATATTCATGGCGGCATCCTCATCACGCGTCGAGCATCTGCATACGGAGCGGTCGGACTACAGCCGCCCAACGCAATGGAACGTACTCCAACCTGCGATCAGCCGCATGACGCCACCGGGGTCGGGCGGGCTTGCCTGCGCTGACGTGACGCGCTGCGACCGCCTCGATGGCGACCGGGGCGCGGGCGTTCGACAGGCGAGCCGGGCGGTTAGGGCTGATAATCAGCTTTCACCCGATCCAGGAGGTGCAGATGGCGGCCCCGTCAATCGGCCTGACGCAGCAGATGCTGCGGCGACGGCCCGTCATCGGTGCGCCCGTGGCCCACGGCGCCTCCGATAGCCTCAAGCGCAGCATCGGGGTGTTCCAACTGACGCTGTTCGGTGTGGGCGCCACCGTCGGCACCGGCATCTTCTTCGTGCTGTCCGTGGCGGTTCCCGAGGCCGGTCCCGGAGTAATTGCTTCATTCGTGATCGCCGGGATCGCTGCCGGGCTTGCCGCGGTCTGCTACGCCGAACTCGCCTCGGCCGTGCCGGTTTCGGGGTCCACCTACTCCTACGCCTACACGACCCTCGGCGAGCTGGTTGCCATGGGTGTGGCGGCGTGCCTGCTGCTCGAATACGGCGTGTCCGCCGCCGCGGTTGCGGTGGGCTGGAGTCAGTACGTCAACAAACTACTCGACAATTTCTTCGGCCATCATCTGCCCCAGGCCCTTTCCGCTGCGCCGTGGGGTGAGGCATCGCCGGGGATCATCAACCTTCCCGCTGTCGTGTTGGTCTGGTTGTGCGCCCTCCTTCTCATCCGCGGAGCCAGCGAGTCGGCGAAGGTCAACACCGTCATGGTGCTGATCAAGCTGAGCGTGCTGGCGATGTTCGCCGTCATCGCCTTCACCGCCTTCGACGCCGACCGGTTCGCCGAGTTCGCGCCCTTCGGCGTCGCCGGAATCAGCGTGGCTGCCGGCACGATCTTCTTCTCATACATCGGCCTGGATGCGGTGTCCACCGCGGGTGATGAAGTCAAGGATCCCCAGAAGAATATGCCCCGGGCGATTTTGGGTGCACTGGTGACCGTGACGACGGTGTACGTGTTGGTCACCGTAGCCGCACTCGGCGCTCAGCCCTGGCAGGATTTCAAGGGCCAGGAAGCCGGCCTGGCCACCATCCTCGACAAGGTCACCTCAACTCAATACTGGGGCACGGTCCTGGCGGCCGGTGCGGTGATCTCCATATTCTCGGTCACCCTGGTGGTCCTGTACGGCCAGACCCGAATCCTGTTCGCCATGGGCCGTGACGGTCTGCTGCCCCCGATGTTCGCCAAGGTCCACCCACGCAGCCAGACGCCGGTGAACAACACCATCATCGTCGCGGTCGTGATCAGCATTCTCGCCGGCTTCGTCCCACTGGACTACCTGGCCGACATGGTGTCCATCGGCACCCTGGTCGCGTTCATCGTCGTCTCCGTCGGCGTGGTCATCCTGCGGGTGCGTGAACCGGACCTACCGCGTGGATTCAAGGTGCCCCTCTACCCCGTGACACCCGTCTTGTCGGTTCTGGCGTGTGGGTACATCCTGTTCAGCCTGCACTGGTACACCTGGGTGGCGTTCTCCGCGTGGGTCTTCGTGGTGCTGGTGTTCTACTTCGTCTGGGGCCGTCATCACAGCGCGCTCAACGATGTGGTGACGGCGTGATCGTTCGTCACAGTTTCTTCGTCGGATCACTGCTGGCCGTCAGCGGGCCGGCTGGCGGCCGTCGGGCCACGGCACCTCCGCGGACCGGTAGTAGTTGATCCCGAGCGATGCCCAACGGTCGGCCTGCGCGGCCAACCGGTTCCGGTACTCGTTCCACTGCCTGTCCTCGCCGCTGGACCAGCCGATCTCCGCCACGCCCGGCAGCCGGGGAAACGCCATGTACTCGAAATCGCGCACCGTCACTAGGGTTTCCGACCACAGCGCCGCCTCGACGCCGAGGATCGCGGCCTCGGTCAAGCCCGGGAACTTCGTCCGTGGATCCCAGGAGTACGCATCCGAAACGCTGATGTTGGCGGCCCAGTTCAAGCCGATGGGAGTCTGATCGGAGTACTTCTGGTCGAGATAGATCCGGTCGGCCGGCGACAGAATCACCTTGGCGCCTTTGTCGACGGCGAGTGTGGGCACGTTGGAGGGCCGCCAGTGCTGGACGATCGCGCCGGGTTGCAATGCGGTGGAGGCTATCTCGTCCCAGCCGACGACCGTCTTGTTCAGCTTCGCCACGATGCCCTGCACCCGCTGCACGAACTTGACGTACTGCTCATCGGTCATGGTCTTGGCTTCGTCACCGCCGAGATGCAGCCAGGGTGTCGGGGTCATCGCCGCGACCTCGCCGAAGACGTCTTCGATGAAGCCGAAGGTGACCTCCCGGTCGGGACAGATCATGTTGAACCCGACCTCGATCCCGGTGTACAGCGGCGGCGACTCGCCGTCGCAGTTCAGTTCCGGATACGAGGCGAGGGCGGCGTTGACATGTGACGGCAGGTCGATCTCCGGGATGACCGCGATGAACCGCTCGGCGGCGTAGGCCACGATGTCGCGATACTGATCCTGGGTGTAGTAGCCGCCCGGATCGCCACCGACGGCCGTACTGCCGCCCACGGTCGCCAGCTTCGGCCAGGACTTGATCTCGATGCGCCAGCCCTGGTCATCGGTGAGGTGCAGGTGCAGCCGGTTGAGCTTGTAGAGCGCCAGGTAGTCGATGAACCGCTTCACCTCGGGCACCGGCAGGAAATGACGGGCGACGTCAAGCATCATCCCGCGCCACTGGTACCGGGGCCGGTCGGAGATACGCACGGCCGGCGCGGTAACCGGACCGCCCTTGCCCGGGAGCAGCCCTCGCCATTCGAGGAAGGGCGGCAGCAACTGGCGCAGCGACACAACGCCGTAGAACAAGCCGGCCGGATCGGTGGCCGAGATCACGATGCGCCCAGCGGTAACCTCGAGCCGGTAGCCCTCCCGCTCAGCGTCACCGGTGTCGTCCACCACCAACTGGATCGAGCCCTCGCCGTCGGTGTCGGCCAGTGCTTCCACGGCGGGGGGATCATCCGCGACGGACTGTCCGATGAACGACGACAGCATCCGGCCGACCCGCAGTGCCGCCTCGTTTCCGGGTGACACCAGGATGCGGGTTTGCGGTGTCACCACGAAACCGGGACCTTCGCTCCACTCGACTTCCGCGGGCTTCGGGATGAGGGGTGATGGGCGGTCCGCGACGGCCGGTCCGTCCCCGGCCGAGCAGCCGCTGACCGTCGCGGCGACGCCGATCAGCGCAACCAGGGCCGCCCCCGTCGCGCGGCTGACGGCAGATCGGCCGAATACGCTCTTTGCCCTCGGCTTCCGCGTCCCCTGCTGCCACCCCGGCGGAGTCCGGCTGGGACTACCGCTTTCCACGCCGTACCAGGGGGGTCGCGCGAATGGCCTCCAGCGCCAGTCGCGGGGAGTCACTCTTGGCCATGACCGTCAGATCGTCGGCGAGCGTTCCGGTGTCGGAGAGGAACCGGACCAGCACCCCGGGCGGCACCCGCTCGAACAGTCGGTAGAAGGTGTCCGGCGCACGATCAGGGCAACTGCGCAGATATGACAGGAAGATGGTGTCGAGTGCTGTGGTGCGCGGGCTCCGCGCGGCAGGTGGCTCGGCGAGTCCGCCGACCCGCAGTGCGTGAACCACCCGCGGTGCAAACTCCTGGACGAAGCGCTGCACCGCCAGAAACGCATACCCGCTCGACGGCTTCACATGCCCACCCGCGGTGCCGATGGCGACAATTCGTGGATTCGGCCACGCGTCAAAGGGTTTCGTCGTCATCGGAATCACCCCGCGCTCGTGGGAGATCGTCTGGAACACCGCGCCGGGATGTCGCCGTGTCAGCCAGCTCTCGATGGCCGTCTCATACACGGCGTCGGGCAGCAGTCGGGCGGTGAAGAAGGTGCTCTCGACGAGCGCCGTATGGGCATCGAGCGGCAGCACGTAGATGAAGTGGATGCCGTCGTCCTGTGAGACGTCGAAGTCCATGAGGGTTGCGGTGTCGACCCCGAAGACGGCCTCGGCGCTGCGAACGATGCGACCGCGGAAGTGCTGCAACAGGTGGACGTCTTTTCCCTCATCGGTTGCATGCGTCAGCGACGGCGGCCGCGAGTCCATCGCCAGACGCGCCCGCAGCACTCCCGCGCCGGTGTGCACGTCGACGTGGGCACCACGGCCGGAGAAGCTCTCGACGGTCTCGCCGCGCACGATCTCGACGCGCCGGCTCGCGGCGGCGAGGCGTTCGAGGGCCAGGGCGTAGAAGCGCTCGCCGGGGATCCTGCAGTAGGCGACTCCCGGCGCAGACCGGGTCACCTCGTGGACGCCGTTGCGGACGCGCCACCGACTCCAGCGATGGGTGATCGCGGACTCGAACGCGTGTGGCACAACATCGAAGAAACACCAGGTGCGATCTTCCCCGCTCAGCGTTTCGCGGGGATCGACGAGCACGACGCGGGCGTCGTCGGGCAGGCCCGCGTCGAGCAGGGCCACCGCGAGCGACAGACCGGAGAGCCCCGCGCCCGCGATGACCACATCGGCGTCGAGCGCAGGACTCACCGGAGGCCTTGTCACACGAACCTCCTAACTGACAGCCCCGGCGTCAAAACGGGGTGCGGGCCAACCAGGTGTCCCACACACCGTGGTCGCCGAACATCTCCAACCCCAACTCTGCCGCACCGCCGCGGCGAACCAGCGCCAGCAGCAGGTCCCGGGCGGGTCCGCGGAGGGCTGCGGTGGCCTTGCCGTGCTCGTGGTCGACGGCAATGCCGTCGCCTCGGCCCAGGACGGTCCACTCCCCGACGGCACCGGAACCGACGTCGGTGGCATGCAGGTGCAGCGACTGGCCGTCGCCGAGCGGGCGGTCACCCCAACCGGGCCCTTCGGCGTTGGCCCGGATGGCGACCCGCTCGAGATACTCGGTGATGCCGTCGGCAGCCACCCCGGGTTCGATCGAGAAGGCCTCACCGAGTGCCAGCGCGGCGTCGGCGCGGTGCACCGC